>JACPOW010000117.1 GCA_016191335.1 Elusimicrobiota bacterium
GCGTCCGCCGCCGCCGGCCGGGACCTCGAGGACATCCTGACGGGCGCGAGATCCGCGCGCGTCTCCGCGTCGGACGGCTCCGTCGCCGCCGGCGTCCCGTCCGCCCTGACGCCCTCGCTCTCCGCCCCGTCCGCCGCGCCCGAGGCCCCCAAGGCCGCGGTCCCCGCCGCCGCCCCGCAGGCCCAGGCGCCGAAGACGGTCGAGAGCTTTCCCTCATATATGTTCCACCGCCTGGCGCTGAAGACGATCGCGGCCCTGACCGGCGCCGTCTTCTCCTTGCCCCAGGCCGGCGCCGCCCTGAGCGCGAAGGTCATCGCCTCCGCCGCCGACAAGCGCCTCGTGGTCTCCGATTTCGACGACACCCTCGCCGGCTACAACGCCGTCCTGCCCCAGGAGAAGGTCGACGCGATCCGCGCCATCCGCAAGGCCGGCAAGCACTTCGCCGTCGTCAGCGACCGCAGCGACGAGAAGCGCCCGGGCTCCACCCAGCTCACCGTGTTCGAGTCGCTCGCGAGCCTGCCCGCCGACGTGACCGAGGGCATGTTCGTCGCGGCCAACAGCGGCGGCAAGCTCTATCAGTACCAGAACGGCGTCCCGGTCAAGATCTGGGAGGCCGAGGCGCTCGCCGCCGAGAAGCTCGACGCGGTCAAGGAAGCCTCGGCCGCGACCATCGCCCGCCTGTCCGAGGCCGGCGTCGAGCAGCATCCCGGCGACTCGCTCAACCCGAAGGAGTCGTACAACACCTACGGCTACGCCCTGATGATCAAGGTCGGCGCCACCCCCGCCCAGATGAAGCAGGTCGCCGCGATCATGGGCGAGGAGCTCGCCAAGCGCGGCATCGAGGTCGAGGTGATGGGCCGCCTCCCCAAGGACCCCGCGAACCCCGGCTACGCCACCTTCTCCATCATCACGAAGGCCCCGGCGACCGCGAAGATCGCCGAGAAGCTCGGCCTCTCGGCGGACGACGCGCTCGTCATCGGCGACATGATGTACGTGCCCCGCGCCGCCAAGAAGGCGTCGTGGCTGACGCGCCTCGGCCTCAGGCTCAGCGGCCTACCCATCGGCGAGACCGGCAACGAGACCGACCGCAACATGTCCAAGGGCCTGCCCGGCGTGCTCGCGCTCGGCGTCGGCCGCAAGATGGACCCCCGCATCCCCAACGGCTGGAACCTGGCCGACCACGGCCCGGACGTGACGCAGAAGGTCCTCGAGTCGGTCGCTTCCAAGGCCGCCAAGGTCGGCCCCTCCGACGACGGCGACAAGGTCGGCGCCGCAATCCAGCTCGGCATGATCGGCATGATCATCGGCCTCGGCGCGCTCGGCTGGTACGCCTTCGCCTCCGCGCTCGGCGACATCGTCCGCATGGGCGAGGAAGCCGTGCGCAACTGGCAGCTCTCGCCGTTCGGCCAGGACGCCGGCTTCTTCCTCGGCGCGACCACGCTCGGCATGGCCGGCATCATGGGCGCCGGCCGCTCCATCCTCTCCAACCCGAACGACACCTACGCGACCGCGCTCAAGCAGGCCCGCGAGATCGCCGCCAAGCGCGGCGTCGCCGCGGACCAGGTCTTCTTCGTCGAGGCGACCGCCGGCATGCCCGTCCGGGACGGCGCGCAGTGGAAGTACACCTTCTCCGTCCCCGGCGCCCTGATCTACGTGGACTTCTCCACCTTCCTCGGCAACGGCCAGGACTTCCGGACCAGCGTCTACGAGGGAGCCCTTCCTTCGCACCAGCCTTACCCGGTCTCGGCCGAGGGTTTCCCGTCCTTCGTGGCCCTGACCCCGGACGCGGCGCTCAGCCTCCTTAAGAACGAGGTCCCGGGCTTCTGCTCCGGCGTCTCCGTCTCGCTCGCCCTGCGCCCGGCCTTGGACGGCAACGGCTCCCAGATGTCCTACCGCTTCTACGACGACGCCGGCAGCGTCGGCACCGTCGGCGCCGCGGGCGCCTTCGTCCGCGCGGACCAGCTCTCCGACAAGGCGGCCAAGGCCTCCGCGCCCGCGGCCGGCCTGACTCACGCCGTGGAGCCGAACGACCTGTACGCCCTGGCCCTCGAGAACATCACAGCCAAGGCCGCGACGGCCGGCGTCTCCGCCGACAAGATCAAGTTCCTGTCCGCCGTGCACCAGTCCCGCACCTTCAACGGCGCGTGGGTCGGCGACGAGTGGCGCTTCTTCTTCGGCTGGGGCGGGGAGAACGGCGGGGTCTCGTACATGGTCCCCGCGCGCCGAACGATGGTGAGCGAGACGATGATGGACGCCTTCGCTCCCGAGCTCAAGGGCATGGTCTCCAAGGAGCGCCTCGCCGAGGGCGTGAACGCCGGGTCCTTCAACATGGGCGTGAAGATGGGCCCCGACGCGGCGCTCAAGGGCCTGAACGGCGTGACCCGCGTCAGCCTCCTGCCCCGCGTCGAGCCGGTCAGCGGCGACAAGGACCTCTGGTACTCCTATCAGGACTCCCGCGACGAGCTCGCGTCGATGAACGCGCGCACCGGCGAGGTCCGCAAGGCCGCGCCCGCCGCACCCAAGGGCTCGGCCCTGAAGTCCTTCCTGCTGTGGCTCGGGGGCGTGGCCCTCGTCGCGGCGATCTACGGCGGCTTCTACTGGGCGGCCTCCAACGCTCCCGTCGCGGTGCCGACCGTCCCCGAGGGCTGGAACGGGCCGATCCCCACCGTCGACGACTTCTTCCGGGGCATGGGCGGCGTGCTCGGCCTGGGCATGCTCGCCGGCACGCTCCGCTCCAAGAAGGCCAAGGTCACGGACGACGAGATCGCCTCGGCGGCCAAGTCGGTCGCCTCCTCCAAGGGCGGCATCTGGTCGCAGACCGAGTACAACATGGCGTACTACAACACCCTCGAGAGCCTGAAGTCCCGCGGCGCGACCAAGAAGCAGCTCGCCCTGTTCGAGAAGCTGTGCGCCGAGGCCCCGGTCATCGGCGGGCGCTTCAACCCCTGGTCGGGCGACTGATCCAGGTGTCTTGACGCGCCGCCGTCTTTAGCCTACCCTTAGCGGATGCGGGCCCTTCGCGTCGTATTGGCGCTGCTCCTTGCCGCCGGCTCCGTCCAGGCCCAGCCCGTCGTCGATCTCCTCACGCGATACGCCGTCCCGACCGATCAGACCGCGTCCTCCGCTCCTGAGGGGGACGCTCCTCCGGGCTCCGGGAAGAAGCTGGCGGAACTCGAGGCGTACCTCGCCCTGGTCAGCGAAGGACTCGAGGCTTTCGCCCATCCGCAGGACGCCGAAAAGGCCCTTCGTGCCGCCAAGCCTCGCCTCCCCGACGGGACCTCGCCGTTCTTTCGGGATCGCGCCACGGCTCTCGACACTCTTTATCGGACGTTGGCGGTCGTCGATTATTCGTGGGCGCTGCGCTTCCCGGATCCACCATGCTCTCCTGCCGCCAAGCGTGCCCGGTTGCTTCGTTCCGACGACGGGCTCTTCTTGGACCCGATTTCTGGCAAGACCTCTTCGTGGATGGCGGCGCTGCTCGGACCGACCGCCAAGGACAAGAGCTTGGAGGCGTCCCTGGACCAAGCCTCGATTTCCGCGGCTCCTTCTCAAGCCGAGTACGCCCGGCTTCGCGCCCGGCAGAATCTGATCACTAAGGCGCTCGATTCGGAGGATGCTGTCGGCGAGGCTCGCGCCAAGCTCTACTGTAAACGCGCGGAGGTGCGCGAAAAACTGGCCTCCTCCAACCGCGCCTCGGGGCCGGTTCTGGCCCCGCGCTCATCCGGGGAAGGGAATTCCCGGAGGGGAGTGGTCATCATGGCTGGGAGGACCGCGGATGACCTCGAGATCCGGGGCGCCGGCGTCGTCGTCGAGACGAAATCCGGGATTCGGGTCCTGACCGACCGCCGATTGGGGGCTGGGACCGTCGTGGCGCTCGTTGACGGGAATCACCAACCGGTCCCCCTGAGCATCGAGCGTGATGACGAGAAGTCCGGGCTTATGCTTCTGCGTCCGGACGGCGACGTTGGCGAGGCGATGGCTATCGGCGAAGCCGCACCGAAGAAGGACGACCTCGTGTTCGCTTTCGCCCACTCCGACCGTCTCGGCGCTTGGACGAGGACCCAAGGACTCGTGACGAGTGCGGATGTGGGACAATTCCAGACCGACGCGGTCGCTGACGCTTCGATGACAGGCGGCGCGATCCTTGACGAAGCCGGTGTTTTGGCAGGGGTTCTCGTTCTTCGGCGTGCGGGGGACGGAGGAGGGGAGTGGCCCGCGGCCGTTCCGGCGCCCGCCCTGCGGGCGTGGATCGACGGAGGGGATGCTCCCGAAGCATCGCCCGCCCCGATATCCGATGCTGGGACGACTAAAATCCTGACCGCTTCTCGGCCCCTCCTCGAAAGCGTCGCCGTGGGCCAAGGGGCGATCTCCGCTTCAGCCGATTCATTCACGCAGCGGACACCGTGGGGCTCCACCACCCGCGCCGTATGCGTAGCCAACTGCGGAGACTCCTCTCCGGGAGCCTCATATTCCGGGGGAGGAAATGGCAACGCGGAACTTGGGCAGGCTTTGGGGAAATTGGCGGCGATCGGCGTTCAGGCGCTGATATTCAAGGGGATTCCGGCCTTGTTTCGAGGAATCGGATCGCTGTTTAAATCAAATCCGAGCAAAGGCGAAACTCGAAAAGAATCGGCTAACTCAAATCATGAAACGAAAAGGAAGGAGCCGGAAAAACTGCCCGATCCTATATTGAAGTTTGATTTGACCACGAAGCGGCTGGATGATTCTATTATCTTTTCTGCGCGGGTTACGGCCAACCGTAAAGATGTACGGCTTAATAATATCGCCGTCGGATTTACCGTCAACGGCTCAACGCAGCCTCTCGTAAGGACCGATGACGATGGTCTGGCGGTGCTTAAGGTCTACACACCACGTTCGATCGCTGCGCATGAAAGCCTCGATGAGGAGAGCGCCAAGCATCCTTGGCTCACGAATGCCTCTAGGATAGTAACGAAGCAAAACCTTTGCATTGTCACTCTGTTCGGGGCGACCGCCGCCGTTGGGGTCGTCCTAGTTGCTCCCGCTCCCATCGCATTAGTGACAACAACGGGCGTGGCACTTGCGGCAAATCCTCCGGCAACTGTCAGTTCGTGCGTGATAATCGCAAAGGTTACGAGC
>JACPOW010000002.1 GCA_016191335.1 Elusimicrobiota bacterium
CGAGATCAGGCGAGGCGAATCACTTCAAACGGCGCACGGCAACGGCAGCCGACAGCGCCTCCAACCCTAACGTCATTTCTCGGGGAGAGCTCAAACGGCAACAACGACACGGCACATAACAGAACCGGCCACATAATGGCCGAGCAGCTCCTGGATGGTGCGGATGTCGTAGCCGTCCTCCATGAGGTGGGTGGCGAAGGAGTGGCGCAAGGCGTGGCAGCCTGCGGGCTTGATGATGCCGGCCGAGATGCGGGCTTCCCGGAACGCGCGCTGGAGGACGGACTCGTGCAGGTGATGGCGGCGCTGAAGGCCGGTTTCGGCGTCGGTGTAGTGGCTGGTCGCGGGGAAGACCCACTGCCAGCCCCACTCCTTGTCGGCGTTGGGATATTTCCTGACCAGGGCGCCGGGGAGCTCGACATGGCCGAGCCCTTTTTCGAGATCCTCGCGATGCTGGCGCCGGACCTCATCGAGGTGCGTCCGCAGCGGCTCGTACAGGCCCGAGGGCAAGGTGGTGTAGCGGTCCTTGCCGCCCTTGCCGGAGCGGACGACGAGCTGGTGCATGCCCCAGTCTAGGTCTTTGACGCGCAGGCGGCAGCATTCCATCAGGCGCAAGCCCGAGCCGTACAGCAAGGTGGCCATGAGGCGAGGAGCGCCGCGCATCCGGCCGAGGACGGCGCGGACCTCTTCCTTGCTCAGCACGACCGGCAGGCGCTCGGTGCGCTTGGCGCGCACGACGCCTTCGATGCGCTCGAGCTTGCGCCCCAGACCGTGCTCGAAGGCGAATAGGAGGGCGTTGAAGGCCTGGTTCTGGGTCGAGGCGCTGACATGGCTTTCGGTCAAAGCGGACAGGAAGCGGGCGACATCGGCTTCGCCGAGGCTCTCGACGGGCCCCGCGGCGCTGTCGAGGAAGCGGCGCGTCCAGCCGACATAGGCGGTCTCCGTGTGGGGGCTGAAGCGGCGGGCGCGGACCGCGGCCCGGACCTTGTCGAGGGCGGATCCGGCCACCGGGTCCGGGGATGAGCCGGGCAGTTCGAGGCGGTCGCCGGCGAACACGGTCGACAGGCGGGCAAGAGCCCCGGGATCGTCGGGGACGGACCAGTATTTCTCCGGCCCGTGCCAGCGGCGACCGGGGACGGTCTTGATCTTGGCGAGGCGTTCCGGGGTGTAGGGCAGGCGGACGATGAGGCGGCCGGGCTCGCCGGGTTCGACGCGGATGGGAGGGTGGTCCATCTCTTCAGACGATCGAGGGGGTCGAAAAGTTGCACCCCTTGATATCGAACAAGTGTACGACTATACTATCCCATGCCCGAAGCGCCGCGCGGACGGGGAACCGCGCTCAATCCGACGAACCGGTTCGAGGAGCTCGCCTACGAGTGGGAGGAGAGCGCCGACCCGGCGGAGAGGCCCGCGCCGAAGACGCGCTTCTTCCGCGACGCGTCCAAGTCCATCCTCGTCAGGAACGACAGCCCCGACATTCCCTTCACCTGGAGCCTGAACCCGTATCGTGGATGCGAGCATGGCTGTGTGTACTGCCTGGCCGGCGACACGGCCATCCTCATGGCTGACGGCTCGACGCGCGAGTTGGCGGCGCTGCGCGTCGGCGACGAGGTGATCGGCACGGTCAAGCGCGGACACTACAGGCGGTACGCGAAAACGAAGGTCCTGGCTCATTGGAGCACGACAAAGCCCGCCTACCGCGTGATCCTCGAGGACGGCACCGAGCTCATCACCGGCGGCGACCACCGGTTCCTGACCGAGCGGGGCTGGAAGCATGTGGCTCAGCACGGCTCCGCGCGGAGGCCGCATCTTACCGTCAACAACAAGCTCATGGGTTTCGGCTTGGTCCGAGCGGAAGCGCCGGATGGAGGAAGCGAGGCGTATCGAAAAGGCTATCTGTGCGGGATCATCCGCGGCGACGGCCATCTCGGCTTCTATCCGTATCAGCGCGAGGGGAGGACCAATGGGAATCAGTATCGGTTCCGGTTGGCCATGATCGATGCGGACGCTCTCTCTCGCGCCGGGAATTATCTGCGCGAGTTCGGCGTCGAGACGAAGGCTTTTCTCTTCCAAGCCGCCAGGGTGGATCGGCAGGAAATGCGAGCCATCCGCGTCAGTTCGCGCGCGGCGTTCCTGCGTATCAGGGAGATCATCGCGTGGCCCTCATCGGGCCATCCGGAGTGGTCGCGCGGATACTTGGCCGGCCTGTTCGACGCGGAGGGGAGCTACCTTAACGGCACCATCCGGATATCCAACAGCGACGAGGAGATTCTGAAGAGAGCGGCCGGCTGTTTGACGGAGATGGGCTTCGATTTCGTCCGGGAGTCCCCAAAAAGGTTGAAAGGCAAGGCGGTGCATTATCTTCGTGTCAGGGGCGGACTGGC
This sequence comes from Elusimicrobiota bacterium, assembly GCA_016191335.1. Lineage (GTDB taxonomy): Bacteria > Elusimicrobiota > Elusimicrobia > UBA1565 > UBA9628 > GWA2-66-18. The sequence goes on from JACPOW010000002.1 coordinate 2,382, forward strand.
GGAGCACCTCCGGTTCTTCCGGCTCACGGGGCCGATAATCGCGAGGAAGCGGGACATCGCCGGACAAGCGGTCAAGTCGTCGGCGCGGCTCGGGGTCGCGGCGATCGAACCGTTGGGCCGGGATCTGACTTTGTGGGATATCAGCACCGGCACCGAAGATTTCATCGCCAACGGCGTGGTCAGCCATAATTGTTACGCCCGGCCTTATCACGAGTATCTCGGCTTATCGTCCGGCCTCGATTTCGAGACGATGATCTTCGTGAAAGAGGACGCGCCGCAATTGCTCGCGGCGGAGCTGGCCAAGAAATCCTGGGAGCCGGAGACGATCGCGCTCGGCGGCGTGACCGACTGCTATCAGCCCATCGAGCGCAAGCTCAAGGTGACGCGCGGCTGCCTGGAGGTGATGGCCGACGCGCGGCAGCCCTGCGGGCTGGTGACGAAGAACGCGCTCGTCACGCGCGACATCGACGTGTTCCAGGAGTTGACGCGCCACGCCGGGGTGCGCGTGATGATGTCTCTGACGACGCTCGACGCCGAGCTGGCCCGGCGCATGGAGCCGCGGGCGTCGGCGCCGTCGGCGCGGCTGGCCGCGATGAAGGAGCTGACGAAGGCGGGGGTGCAGGTCGGCGTGATGACCGCGCCGATGATACTCGGGCTCAACGACCACGAGATGCCGGCCTTGCTCGAGGCGGCGGCCGACGCGGGCGCCACCATGGCGGGCTATGTCCCTCTGCGGCTGCCGCATCAGCTCGGGCCGCTGTTCGACGATTGGCTGGCGAATAATTACCCTGACCGCCGTGCCAAGGTGCTCAATCAGATCAAGAGCATGCGCGGCGGGGAGCTCAACGACCCGCGCTTTGGCACGCGCATGCGCGGCGAGGGGATCTTCGCCGAGCACCTGTCGAAGCTGTTCGCGCTGACGTGCGCGCGCCTGGGATTGAACCGAAGGAGCCAGCCGCCGTTGGAGCGGGGGAATTTCCGCAGGCCGCTGGGCGATCAGCTCAGGCTGATCTAACGGGAAGCGCGCAGGACGGCGTCGCGCTCGCGGCCGTACAGGGCGGCGAGGAACAGCGGGCGCTCGAGCCAGACCTTGAAGCCGCCGAGCAGGCGCGGGGAGACGTTGATGATCAGGGGCTGCGCGTCGAGGTCCTTGAGCTTGAGGCTGACCGCCGCGTCGCCGGGGCCGTCGACGGGGGTGAGCTCGACCTCGGAGCCGCGCGCCTCCTGCAGGACCATCCACGGGCGGACGAGGCGGCGCACGGAGTCGGAGAGCTGGGCGGCGTCGGCGACGTCGAGGGCGAGCTCGGGGTTGGGGCAGGCGACGATGTCGCGGCAGGCGGGGACCGCGGCGGGCTTCATGCCGGGCAGAGCGGAGAGGATGTCCTTGCGCTTGTCGCCCACGGACTTCTCGAGACCGGTGAGCAGGTTGTCGCCGTCGTGCCTGTCGGAGACGGCGTCGCGCAGGTCGGACTCGCGGGCCTCGGCGAGGTAGACCTCCTCGCGGCGGGCGGCCTCGTTCAGGCGGGCCTTGAGCGCCAGGTCCTGCTCGACGAAGCGGCGCAGCTTGTCTTCGGCTTTCTTGCCGCCGGCGATGCGCACGGGGGCGGGGGCGGCGAGGGCGGGGACGGCTAGGACGAGGCTCAGGAGCACCAGCGTCTTCATGCGCTTATTATAACCCGGAACGGGTCAGCGCGGATGGGACATTTGGCGCGTGAATACGCCGCGGCGGCGGTCCTTGCGCACGTCGTCCCAGGTGAAGACGAGGCCGTTCATGGCGACGTACACGCCGGGCGGCAGGGCCTGGGCGAAGGAAAGGGCGGAGCCGAGGTTGAACAGGCCGTCGGAGGAGCCGAAGCGGTAGGGGCGCATGGCGCCGGTGAGCACGACGGTCTTCCCTTGGAGGCCGGGGCCGAGGACGGCGGCGGTCTCGGCCATCGTGTCGGTGCCGTGAGTGATCACGATGCGGTTCTCCGGGGCCTTCCGGCAAGCGGCCAATATGCGCTTGCGGTCGGCGGCGGTCATGAACAGGCTGTCCTTCATCATGAGGCGGAGGATGCGGGTCTTGAGGAGGCAACGGCCGAGCTTGAGCATCTCGGGGAGGTGGGTCGCGCCGAAAGAGAGCGTGCCGCGCAGCTCGTCGTATTCCTTGTCGAAGGTCCCGCCGGTGACGACGACGAGGGCCCCCATTCAGCGCTTCACTGCAACTTTAGTCGCGACGGGCATGTCGACCCGTATGGAGCGCGCGGTCGCATATTCCTCGATCGCCTTCGCCAGGCTTTCGACCATCTTGTCCTGGTAGGCGCCGTCGGTGAGCTTGGCCGCCTCGTCGGGGTTGTTGAGGTAGCCGAGCTCGATGAGCACGCTGGGCGCGGCGGGGTTCTTGAGGACGTAGTAGTCGGAGCGGGAGGCCTCGGCCTTGAAGCCGTCGGCGCGCAGGGCGCGGGAGAAGGTCCGGGCGAGGCGGGCGCTGTCGTCGGCCTGGCCGCGCGGGGGAGCGGGCATCGGAGGGACGCTCGGGTGGCGGCGCTTGCGCCACTTGCGCAGCTTCTCCGCGCCGTAGCTGTACACGATGGCGCCGGAGGCCTTCTTGCCCTGCACGTGAGTGAGATGAAGGGAGACGAAGATCGAGCCGCTCATGTCCACGCTGTCGACGAGGCGGTCGTCGAGCGTGACGTAGCGGTCGGTGTCGCGCGTCATGACCACGGGGAGGTCGGCGTTGCGGGCGAGGCGGGCCTTGAGCTTGCGCGCGAAGACGAGGGCCAGGTCCTTCTCGCGCACGCCGCGGACGATGGCGCCCTCGTCGTCGCCGCCGTGGCCGGGGTCGAGGATCACCGGGGACATGGGCTGGTTGGGCGCGGGGGGCAGCGGGGAGGCCGGGTTCATGGCGGACGCGGGGACGGCCAAGGCGGCGGCCAGGAGGACCGGGGCAAAGAGGTTCCGCGCGTTCATATTACCCATATATAGCTTAAATCTAATCGCTAACTTACTATAACCTCCCGCCCTGGCGCTGTCAAGGGGTAGGCCCAAAGGCCCATGACCGCGGGTTTTCAGACGGGTATCCTATCAGGGTGAGGAGCTTTCTGCCCGTCGTCAGCGTCATCGGCCTCCTGGGGGCCGGCGGCGCCGTGACCTGGTCGGTCCTGTCGCGGCCGGCGGACACGTTCATGGCGACGGACGCGGCCACCGCCTTCAACCTGCAGACCGGGCCCGCGCCGGTGCGCTCTTCTTCCCCGATGGCGCCCGGCGAGACCTTGCGCGACGCGGTGGCCTCGGCCCCGCCGCCGGCGTCGTCGCTGATGAAGCCGATCGCCGACGCCAACATGGTCGTGGGCGCCGCGCCGAAGGGCGGCATGGAGCGGCGCTACACCGTGATCACGCCGAAGGCGGAGGCGTGGGCCAAGAAGCACCGGTTCCTGGCGGCGATGGTCGCGCGCCCCGCGAAGTTCCTGATGACGCGCAGCTCGCTCGGCAGCCCGCGTGAGCTGAGGCAGTTCCTGGCCGACCCGAAGAAGGTCGACGCCTACATGAACTCGGCTTTGGTGCGCATCACGATCAACAGCCCGGCGGTGGCCAAGGCCATCCTCGGCAACCCCGCGGTGGTCCGCGCCTTCCTCGCCTCGCCGGCGATGCGCGACCCCGGCGCGGTGCGTGCCTTGCTCGGCAGCCCGATGGTGCGCAAGATGTTCGACTGCCCCGCGATCCAGGAGGCGATGACGGATCCCGCCGTGATGCGCCGCATGCTCTCCGACCGTCAGACCTTGGAGTGGATCGGGGCGCACCCCGACGCGTTGATGGCCATCACGAGCGCCGCGCCCGCCCTGGGCGACGCGTTCAGCGCGAAGACGCGCTAGAGCCTAGCGCTTGAGCTTGCCGTCCTTCGCGCAGGCGTCGAGGCCCGCGGCCTCGTCCTTCTTGACTTCCTCGTACCACGCCCGGCCGTAGCGGTTGGCGTAGCAGATCCAGCGCTTGGAGTATTGCTCGGCCACGCACAGCGCGTCCTCGCCGAGCGGGGTGAGGGTGTCCTTGCCGCCTTTGCCGTCCTTGCCGTCGCGGGTCTCGGCTTGGATGACGCCGGCGAGCGGATGCAGGTACTGGTGCAGGCGGTCGCGGACCTCGCCCTTGGCCTTCGGGTCGCCGGCGGAGCGCGGGGTGCCGAAGCTCATGACGAGCGAGTAGCCGCGAAGGGCCGCGCGGCGCAGGCTCTCGGGGTTGGACTTGTCGCCCCACACCGCGGCGAGGGTGTGGGCGGAGAGGTCGTGGGTGTGGACGCTGGCCAGTATCTCGGCGGCGCGCTCGCGGACGGCGAGCGGGGTCTTGGGGTCGCGAAGGACCTCGCTGACGGTCTTGGCGAAGAGCTTGTCGCGGCCCTTGATCTCCGGCATGAGGTCCAGCGCCTTGAGGGCGGTCTTCGCGTGCGGTGAGTGGGCCAAGGCCTTGAGGGTCTCCACGACGGCCCGCTGCGGCGGGAAGGGCGTGCCTCCGGCGCCGGAGCCTTCCGTGCAGGTGTAGCGGCCCGCCTTCGACGCGGGCTTGAGGTACCGGCACGCCTCGCGCCAATCCGCGTCGAGGCGGTCGAGGTCGACCTGCGGGGTCGGGGACTCCACCTTCCCGCAGAAGCCGATCACGCCGGTGCCGATCTCCCGGTCCGGGGCCGAGCGGACATGGAGGTTCATCGCCGAGTTGAGCAGCCTGAGGTATTGCTCCTCGACGTGCTCCTCCTGGGAGTCGAGCGCCCAATCGGCGGCGGGGAGCAAAGCGCAGTACAGGAAGCGGCCCTTGGCGTCGACGGGGGTCTCGAAGGGGAAGCTCGTGCGGGCGACGATGCCGGCCTCGGAGAACTCCCGGACGGTGCGGTACCAGCCCGTCTTGTCCTGCTTCGCGGTGAGGTCCTGGGCGGCCGCGAGGGCGGGCAAGGCCAAGGTGAGGAGGAGGGCGAGGGATCTCATGGGGCTCCTGACGACGCTAGCGAAGCGTAGCCGGGGAGCCGCCCGGCGTCAAGGGACGATCTTGTCGTCCTTGTAGTTGAGCGTCTTCTCGACGGCGCCGGCCTCGGTGTAGACCGTGGCGGGGCCGTCCTTCTTGCCGGCCTTGTACGTCGTCTCGGACTCGAGCTTGCCGCTCAGGTAGTATTCCTTGCACAGGCCGTCGAGAAGGCCGTCTTTATAGTTGAGCTCGGCCTGGACCTTTCCGGAGACGTAATAGGTGGTCGTCGGGCCGTTGAGCTTGTCGGCCTTGTAGGTCTCCGTCGCGTACAGCTCGCCGGTCTCGTAGTACATCTTGCCCGCGCCCTCGCGCACCCCTTTCTTGTACGGGACCTCGGCGGAGACCTTGCCGCTGGGGAAAAGCTCTTTCGTCACGCCGGACTTGAGGGGGGTCGCTTTGGCCATGGGTCCATCCTACAACATCTACTGGCAGTAGCCGCTGCGGCAGGTGAGCGTGCCGCAGCATTGCGTCGACGAGGTGCAGGAGGCGCCCTGCCCGAAGCAGCTCGTGCCGCTGCTGCACACGCCGCCGTTGCAGGTCAAAGAGGAACAGCACTGGCTGGAGCTGGAGCAGGCGGCGCCCGCGCCGTTGCAGCCGGTCGCGCCGACGCAGACGCCGCCGGTGCAGCTCATCGTGCCGCAGCACTGGCTGGAGCTGGTGCAGGAGGTGCCCGAGGCCTGGCAGCCGCCGCCGGAGCAGACCTTGTTGGCGTTGCAGGTCAGCACGCCGCAGCAGTCCGCGCTCGAGCCGCAGCGCTGGTTGATGTTCTGGCAGGGTCCGGTCAGATTGGGGTCGTAGGTCGGTTGGGGGTCGTCGCCCCCGCAGGCGAGGGCGAAGGCGATCGGCGTCGCGAGAAGGGCGAGGCGCAGCAAGGTCCGGAGGGGGCGGGACATGGGGTTAGTCTATCCCTGATCGAGGTTATTTTCAAGGGCCCCTGGGCCCCGTCTTGACAGGCCCTGCCCCCGGCCCCACACTGTGGCCATGGGCCGTGCAAGCGCCGCGTTCCTCGCCGCCGGGTGGCTGGCCTTCGCCTCGCCCGGGCGCGCCGAGCCGCCCGACTTCTCCAAGACCAAGCCTCCGCCCGGCCGGACCTTCAAGACGAACCAGGACAAGGTGAGCTACGCCCTGTGCCAGGCGGGCGACAAGAAGCACTGCGCCAACGTCCATTACAACGAGGGGCCCCTGCCGACATCGCCGGGGAAGGCCGCGCCCGCGGCCAGAGCGCCCTCCGCGCGCGACAACGAGGCCGACGCGCCAGGAGGGCGCGAGGCGGCCGCGGAGCGGGCGCGCGCGGACGGGGACAAGGCGATGAGCCGCGCGCGCGGCCTGGGCGAGGAGCTCAAGAAGGACCTGCGCGAGGGTGAAGGGGCGGCGCCGGGCGGCGCCCAGCCCGGACGGGCCCCGGGCGGCATCCCTTCCGACCGCGACCTGCTGGCGGCGTCCTACGCCGGCTACGGAGCGTCCTTGTCCGCGCTCGGGCTGGTCGTCGGCCGCGACGAGTCGGGGAGGCCGGCGCTGCGCCGCGCCGACGGGAGCCCCGCGACGGCGGAGGACCTGGCCGCGCTCCAGGCGCGCATCGCCGCCGAGCCGGCGGCGCTGATGCGCCGGCCGGATTTCTTCTCGGCGATCCCGCGCGTCCGTTTCGAGGAGCTCAAGCAGGCCTACCGCTCGCGCCCGGAGCTGCGCGCCGGCGTCTTCCGCGACGTCGGCCTGAACGAGCTACCGCAAGGGCGACGCCGTCCCGCCCGAGGAGCTCGCCTCCCTCCATCGCCGCCTGCGCGGCGGCGACCCCGACGAGGATTTCGAGGACGCGGGCCCCGGCGACGAGTTGGAGACCGAGGCCTCCCCCGCGGCGGCGGCGCCCGCACCGGCCGCCGCGGCCGGGAGCGCGGCCGCGTCGGGGCCCACGGGACGCGCGGTCCTGCGCGCGCTCGAGCGCCTGACGGGCGGCGACGCCGAGGCGCAGGCGAGCGCGGGAGGGCCGGGCGCCTCCGCCGCGGCGCGCCGCGCGTGGGGGGACGTGCCGGGGGCCGCCGTCGCCGCGCTCGAGCGGGGACGCGGGCGCATGTCGGCCGCGGGCGCGGCCCTGCTCGTCGTCGCCGTCCTGCTGCTGTCGCGCCGCTCTACTTGAAGGAGCCGGTGTCGAGGGACTTCTTGATCTCCTCGGCGGTGTAGACGCGCGCGAGGGACTTGAGCGGGCAGCGCGGCGTGGTCGCGGCGCCGGCGAGATAGATCCCGGTCAGGTCCTTGAGCTTGGCGGAGATCTTGTCCTTGCCGTACTCGTACTTGCGGATGCCCCAGGCGGCGTCCACGCAGCGGTAGGACAGCTTGCCCGCGATGTCCTTCTTGTTCCTGCAGTCGACTTCCTCGCCCTTGCCGTTGACGAACTTCCCGTCGTCGCGCGATTTGGGGTTGTTCTCGTAGTAGCCGGTGATCGCCGTCTTGATGTCGGCGTCGGAGCAGGCCTTCTTCTTGAGGACGTACTTCAGGACCCCGGGGCCGTTGTTGTGGCCGACGTAGGCCAGCGCGGCCGCCTCGGCGGCGGTCGCGTTCGGGCAGACGACGAGTATGCCCGGGAAGTTGGACTTCGCGCTGAAGTAGGGCTTGCCCGTGAACAGGCGGTTGAAGCGGCTCGCGGTGATCGCGGTGTTGACCTCGGGGTCCTCCAGGTCGGCGCAGGAGAGGAAGGACTTGCCCGGCCCCAGGTTCTCCGCGCAGCCCTCCTGGTCCATCTGGAACAGGCCCACGTACTTCCCGGTGTGGTTCTTCGGGTCGAGGCCGCTCTCGGCCTGCGCCACGGCGTGGAGGAAGCGCCAGTCCATCCCGTAGCAGTCGGTGGCGTAGCGGTAGAAGATCCAGTCGGCGTCCTTGACCGGGCACTCCCCTACGCAGGCGGACTTCGCCGCGGCCGGGGCCTCCTGGGCGCGGGCGGCGGCCGGCGTCAACAGAACGGCCAGAAAAAAGGTCGTGATCATGGCCGGAGTGTACCCCCGGACCTGGAGCCCGTCAAGGAGGGCCCCCGAAACTCAGAAAAATCGAAAGTAGATTTTGAGCGCGGCTGGGGCCGGGGTGTGAATCCTCGTCGTGGCGGCGCCTCAGTGGAGGCGCGCCGGTCCCGGCCTACTTTCGATGGCCCGTCAGCCTGGGGTCATGGCGACCTCATAAATC
>JACPOW010000118.1 GCA_016191335.1 Elusimicrobiota bacterium
GGCCTGGATGGAGGTGCGCCGCGGCACCGCGATGGCGGCGGTGATCATCCCGCCGGGGTTCGGCCAGGAGGCCGGCCGCGCCTTCTTCGGAGCGCCGGTCCGCCCGGAGCTGAAGTTCCTCTACGACCCCACGCGCTCGGCCGAGCTGGCCATGGTCCGCGGGATCGTCACCGAGCACGTGATGCGCGCGATCAGTCACCAGCTGTGGCCGGGACACGTGACCCTGCCCTACGAGATCCACGAGCAAGCGGTCACCGCGGGGGCCAGCGCGCCCTACAACAGCTACGCCCACGCCTTCGCCGGCATGGGCGTGCAGTTCCTGTTGTTCGCGGCCGTCGACCTCGGCATCGGCATCCTGCTCGACCGGCAGCGCGGCGTGTGGAAGCGGATACGCAGCGCCCCGCTCTCGCGTGCGCTGGTGCTCGGCGGCAAGGCGGCGAGCGGAGCGATCATCACGCTGCTGACCCTGCTCGTCTCGTTCGCGTTCGCGATGCTGGTCTTCAAGGTCCGCATCGAGGGCAGCGTGCTCGGCTTTCTCGCGGTCAGCGTGGCCTGCGCGCTGATGGCCACCACGTTCGGCCTGCTCATCGCCGCCATCGGAGGCACGCCGGCGGCCACGCGCGGGGTGGCCACGTTCGCGGTCCTGGTCGTGGTCATGCTCGGCGGCGCCTGGGTGCCCACGTTCATCTTCCCGGCCTGGCTCCAGCAGCTCACCATGGTCGTCCCGGTGCGCTGGGCCATGGACGGCCTCGACGGCATGACCTGGCGCGGCCTCCCCCTCGCCGCCGCCGTCACCCCGACCGCCGTCCTGCTCGGCTTCTCCGTCCTCTTCGGCGCCCTCGCTCTCCTGAAGTTCAGGTGGAACGAGTAGTCACTCGGAGGGGGGCTTCGCCCCCCTTCCGACGGTCGTCACGCGCCTGACGGCGCGTTCCTCCCTGCCTCCCCCAGGATCGGATTGCGCGGGCGAAGCCCGCGCTCGAACAACTATTCGCTAGTCGGCTGGGCGAGGTGAGAGAGGTACTCCTGCCATTCGACGGGGAGGAGGGACTGCTTTCTCGAGTTGCAGTCTTTGCAGGCGGGGAC
>JACPOW010000134.1 GCA_016191335.1 Elusimicrobiota bacterium
CAAGTCCTCGTCTGGCTGGAGGGGCCCCATGAACGATTCCCACCCAGGTTTTCGCGAAGCGAAAACCCTGGCGCCGAAGGCGCCATTCCGTTCAAATGCCGTTGTCAGCGTGGTGCTTCAAAACCCCGTGAACTTGGAGCCCGGAGCCCTTGACAAAACAAGGGTTCCGGCTATACTTCAGTGTCACGACGGGCGCGCGCGGCGCGCCCCTTTTCGTGGCGCCGTTTTTTCAGGCTAAGCGATGATAAAAAACAGGATGAGCCAAGCGACGGCCGGCGGATGGACCGATCTCGGTCCGTCCCGCGGCTCGGAGGCCCCCGTCTAGAACGCGATCTTGTCGCGCGCGACACGGAGCCCCGGGCCCTCGGCCCGGGGCTCCTCGTTTTGACGGGAGAATGGACGCAGGGAGGTGATCCGACCGTGAGAAAGAAGCACCGCAAGCAGAAGGCCGTCACGGCCTTCGACGTGGCGCTGGAGGCGTGCCGGGCGCTGATCCCGACCGACCTCCGGCCGAAGCCGGACCTGCGGCGCGCGACCGTGCTGGCGCGGTTCGCCGTCGCGATGGTGAAGTGAGCGACCCTCTGCGGAACGGCCGCAGAGGGTCGTCTTGCTTGATGAAACGCCTGCGAATCGGCGGTCAGGAGGCGATGACGTCGATCGCGGCGAGGTGCCGGTCCTTCTCGGGGCCGCTCAGCCAGGACGACAGGAAGGAGTTCCGGGCCAAAGTCCTGAGCTCGGCCTTCGTCAGGCCGAGGGCGCGCGCGGTGTCCCGGTAGTTGGCGTCCACGTAGCCGCCGAAATAGGCGGGGTCGTCGGAGTGGACGGAGGCGAGCACCCCCGCGGCGAGCAGGTCGCGCAGGTTGTGGTCCGCGAGCGAGTCGAACACGCGCAGCTTGTGGTTGGAGAGGGGGCAGACGGTCAGGGCCGTCCGTTCGGCGGCGAGGCGCTTGACCAGCTCGGGGTCCTCCAGGCAGCGGACGCCGTGGTCGACGCGCTCGACCTTGAGAAGGTCCAGCGCCTCGACGATGTAGGCGGGCGGCCCTTCCTCGCCCGCGTGGGCCACGCAGCGCAGGCCCGCCGCTCGCGCCTTGGCGAACACCTTTTTGAACAGCGACGGGGGGCGGTCTTTTTCGGAGGAATCGAGGCCGACGCCGGCGATGCCGCCGAACGGCAGGGCCTCGGCCAAGGTTTTGAGCGCCGCATCCTCGTCGAGATGACGGAGAAAGCAAAGAATGAGTTTTGAAGTGATCCCCAATTCCTTCTCGGCGCGGCGGCACGCCTGGGTCAGACCGGAAATGACGGCTTCATACGGAACGGAACGGCTTGTGTGCGTCTGCGGGTCGAAGAAGATCTCCGCGTGCTTGAGGTTCATCGGCGCCACGCGCGTGAAGTAAGCCCAGGCCAGGTCGTGGAAGTCGCGCTCGGCGCGCAGGACGCCCGCGCCCTCGTAGTAGATGTCGAGGAAGCTCTGCAGGCCGTCGAAGTCGTAGGCCGCCTTGATCGCCTCCACCGAGGAGAACCGGAGCTTCGCCGAGTTGCGGCGCGCGAGCTCGAACATGAGCTCGGGCTCCAAAGTGCCCTCGATGTGGAGGTGGAGCTCGGCCTTGGGCAGGGCCGCGGCGAAAGCGTCGAACGCGCTCGTCATGGCTGAAGGATAGCGAGAAATCACGCCGGGGGGAAGGCCCATTCGCTACAATAGAGGCGTGATCCGCTCCGAAACGATGACCGTCGGCGGCCTCAAGGCCAACGTGCTGCGCGGGGGGAAGGGCGAGCCCCTGATCCTTCTGCACGGCCTCGGGGCGTCGTCCTATTCCTGGCGCTACACGCTCCCCGAGCTCGCCAAGCATTACGAGGTGTTCGCCCCCGACCTTCCCGGCTTCGGCCGCACCGACAAGCCCTGGGACTTCGACTATTCGATCCACGGCCTGCACACCTGGATCATCAGCTTCATGGACCACCTCGGACTGAAGACGGCGCGCTTCGCCGGGAACTCGATGGGCGGGGTGCTCTCGCTGTGGACCGCGATGGAGGCCCCGTCCCGGGTCGAGCGCATGGCCCTGCTCGGCACCCCGGCTTACGTGGAGAACCGCCCGAAGATGCTGTGGCCCCTGTCCTGGCCCGTGGTCGGCCGCCTCTACGAGTGGGCGCTCGGCGACACGACTTTGCGCTTCATCGCCAACGCCACCTACGTCGACAAGAGCAAGGTCGACGAGAAGCTGGTGGCCGAGTACGGCCTGGCGCTCAAGACCGCGGCGGGACGCCGCGCCGTCGCCCAGTTCGTCCGCCACGCCATCCCCGCCGACCATCGCGAGCGCATCAAGGGCTATCGCGGCGTCCGGCACGCGACCTTGGTCCTGGTCGGCGAGCACGACATCATGGTCGGCCGCGCGGGGGCCGAACGCCTGGTCAAGGACATGCCCAACGCGACTCTGTGCTTCCTCGACGCCGCCGGCCACGCCCCCCACGAGGACGCGCCCGAGCGCGTGAACGCGCGCCTGGTGGAGTTCTTCAGGTCATGAGCGACAAGGTCGTGTACTCGAGCGATCCCGACTGGGGCAAGCCCGGCACACCGCGCCAGCCCGAGCCCGTGCGGCTCGCTTTCTCGCGCGGCGCGAAGGGCTCCGGCGTCACGCGCGTCGAGCGCCTGGTGATGCACCCCACGCACAAGGACGCGATGCTGGGGCGCTTGAAGAAGGCGCTCGGCTGCGGCGGGACGCTCAAGGACGGGACTTTCGAGTTCCAGGGCGACCACCGCGACAAGATCGAGAAGCTCCTGCTGGCCGACGGCTACAAGGTCAAGCGCGTCGGCGGCGCCTAGGCCATGGCCGACTCCGCGGCGGGCAAGCGCGTCCTGCTCATCGACGACGACGAGTCCCTGCGCGAGCTGTTCCAGCTCGCGATGGGCAAGCGCTTCAACGTCGCCGTGGCCGAGGACGGGGAGAAGGGCCTGGAGAAGGTCCCCGCGTTCAGGCCGCATCTCATCGTGCTCGACCTGATGATGCCCCGCCTCGACGGCTTCGGGGTCATCCACAAGCTCCAGGACATGGGCTTCAAGGACATCCCCGTCATCGTCATCACGGGCTACAGCGAGAAGGCGAACGCGGGGCTCGTCAGCCAGGAGCCGAACGTGGTCGCCTTCCTGCAGAAGCCGCTGAAGTTCGAGGAGCTGATCGCGAAGATCAACGGGCTTCTGTCTTAGAACCGCTTCGCCAGAGTGAAGCGGTGCGCGGCGCCGAGCTCGCCCGCGGCCTGCGCCGCGTAGTCGAACACGAAGCCGGCGCGCTCGAGGCCGAGTCCGACCGTCAGCCCGCGCGCGGCGTCGAAGCCGGAGCCTTCCGGCGCGGCGCTCTTCGTCGACCAGCCCAGGCGCAGCAGGGCGCCTTCCATGACCTTCAGCTCGCCGCCGAAGCCTCCGTCGGCGCCTCCGCCGCGGGGCGCGCTCTGGACCTCGAAGGCGAGGGTCCGGCCGGGGGAGAGCGAGTAGGCGGCGCCGCCGGCCAGGCGCAGCGGCAGGTCGTTGCGCTGGGTGTCGTATTTGAGGCCGGGACCCATGTTGCGCAGCGCGGCGCCGACGACGAGCTTGCCGGGGCCGACGCCGTCGAAGGAGCGGCGCGCGCCGAGGTCGGCGGCCACGCCCTGCGCCTCGGAGGAGGCGATGTGGCTGCGCAGGTACTTCACGGAGGCGCCCAGGTCCGCGTACTCGGTCTTGACTCCGTAGGCGCCGGCGAAGGCCGCGTCCGAGGCCTGGAAATCGCCGGTCGGCCGGCCGGTGATATCGCGGCCGCCGATGGCGCCCTGGCTGAGATAGGTCATCGCCGCGGCGAGCGTTCCGCGGCCCGTCGGGTGCGCGTAGGCGAGGAAGTCCTCGCGCGTGCCGAGGCCGAGCTCGGCGTGGCTCACCGAGACCTCGCGCTTCTCCAGCCGCGCGAGGCCGGCCGGGTTCCAGTACACCGCGCTCGCGTCGTCGGCCAGGGCGGTGTAGGCGCCGCCCATGCCGATGCCGCGGGCGCCGACGCCGATGTCGAGGAAAGCCGCCGTCTCCGCGGCGCGTGCGGAGGCCGCCGCCAGGACCAGCGCCAAAGCCGGGATCATCCTGATGTTCACTTGATCACCCCGACCTTGCCGGTCGCCTTGATGTCGCCGGCCCCGGCTTTGCGGCCCGTGACGACGAAGTTGTACACGCCCGAGCCCACGCCGGAGACGTCCCAGGTGTGCTCGAAGGTGTACTGCGAACCGAAGCCGTTGCCGTCGTCGATGCCGCCGCGGTTGCGGAAATCCGAGGACTCGTGGACCATCCGGCCGGACAGGTCGTAGACGCGCACCGTGACCGAGTCGGCGAGGCCGGGCTGGACGCGGATGACGACCGGCGTCCCGTTGCGCGAGGGGTTGGGGAAGGCGTAGCCGGCGTGGACCGCGAAGGTCGGATCGTTGGGCGAGGCGGGGGCGGACGCCGCGGAGCCGCCGCCGAAGATCTGATACAGGGAGAAGTGGGTGGTCTGGGCCCGGACGATCTGGCTGCGCGCGTCCACGCTCGACTCGAGCTTCTCCCAGTCGCCGAGGACCGGGTTCCAGTAATGGACGGCGAGGTCGCTCTCGGCCACGCCCGCGGGGAGGGACGCGCGGTCGTACGGCAGCTCCAAGGTGACGGGCTTGGCGAAATGGGTGCCCTCGGGGCCGTACTGCACGCCCTCGGCCGCCGCGCGCAGGCCCTTGCGCGATTCGACGGAGGCCTGGCGCCTGAGCTCCAAGAGGTCGCTCTTCCTGGGCGGCGACACGGTCACGCCGACCGGGGCGGTGACCGCGCCCTCGGGGAAGACGACTGCGGTGCGGTCCTTGGAGCGGACGGCATGGCCGTCGCGGCCGACGGGCGCGAAGGCCGCGCGGGCGGACAGGGCCAGCGCGGGCATCGAGGACTTTACGCGGGTCGCGCGCGCGGCCCGGACATCGGGGACCGAGGACGACAGGGCGGCCGGCGCGGAGCGGACGGGCCCGCTCGTCTCCTTGCGGGGCGCGCGGCGCTCGAGCGTCGAGGACGCGACCTCCTCGCCGCGGGTGCCCTTCCCGCCGTGAGCGACGCGGGGAGGGCGGGTCTCGGAGGGCTTCCGCTCGTGCCGCGACTTGCGCTCCCGCGCCGAGGGCTTGAACGCCTTGCCCGAGCCGGCCACGGTCCTTCCGAGCATGCGGCCGGAGAAGCGCCCGCCGCCGGAGACGCTCACGCCGGAGAGCGGCGCGAAGAGGTTGAACGCGGTGTCGCTGTTGCCCGACAGGCTCGCGTCGCCCGCGCCGGCGACGATCCACAGGTCGTCGGCGTCGCCCTCCTTGTTGAGCTCGGCGCTCCCGCTGACCGACAGCGGCCCGTCGAGGAAGAGGTTGACCCGGCCCGCGACGGCGACGCGCGCCTGGCCGGAGAGGCGCAGGCCCGTGAAGTAGTAGTCCCCGGCGGGGAGCTCGAGGCTGCCGCCGGACAGGGTCAGCGCGCCGCCGCTGAGGTTCGCCGCGGGTATCGCCGCGTTGTCGTTGTGCGCCCGCGCCCAGGCCCGCGCCGCGGCCAGGTCGTACGCGGGGGCCGCCGCGGCCGCGTCGCCGCGCGTGATCGTCCCGTGCACCTCGGCTTTCCCGTTCAAGGTCACCGTGCGGCCGGAGACGTCGCCCGTGACCTCGGCGCCGCCGGACAGCACGACCGACTCGAGCCCGGTGATCGCGGCGGTCAGGAAGGCGCCCGGGGTCACCGACACCGAGCGGCGGTCCTCGGCGTTGCCCGCCCGGTCCGTCGCGCCGAAGCTGACCGTGTGGCGGCCCTCGCCGACCGAGAACGGGGCGGCGTAGGCCCGGTCGGCGCCGCCGTCCACGCTGTAGACGAGGCTCGCGACGCCGGAGGCGACGCCGCCGGAGACGGGGTCCTCGGCGGACAGCGAGATCTGGGAGCCGGCCGCGGCCAGGTCCTCGCCGAACAAGGTCGTCCCGCCCGACACCGACAGCTCGGTCGCCGGCGGGGTGGCGTCCACCTTGAAGGAAACGCTGCGGAAGGCCTCGGCGTTGGCCACCGCGTCCACGCTGCGGTAGGAGAGGGTGCGCGCGCCCTCGGCCGCGCCGAACGGGCCCGCGTAGTCCGTGGACGCGCCGCCGTCGAAGGCGTACTCCGTGTGGTGAACGCCCGCAGCCACTTCGCCGGAGACCGGGTCGAAGGCCGTGAAGCTTATCTCCAGGCCCGCGCCGTAGATCGGGCCGGAGGGGGAGGCGTACGGAGCGGCGGAGAACGCGATCGCGGTGACCGGAGCGGCCCCGTCGCGGTAGACGGTCTCGCGGCGGACGGCCTCCTCGTTGCCGACGTTGTCGGTGGCCCGCAGGGAGACCTCGTGGGCGCCGTCGACGGCCGGGAGCGTGAAGGACGCGGTCGAGGCGTCGAGCGCGGCGCCGTCCACGGCGGCGAAGGTCGCGGCGACGCCGGAGGCCGCGCCGTTGACGACGGGGTCCGCGGCGGAGACGGCCAGCGCGGTGTCGGGCCCGACGACGACCCGTCCGGTGGATAGCACCGCCTTCGGCGAGCCGACCGTGAGCGAGGACGCGGGCGCCGTCCCGTCTACCACGGCTGACGAGGCGCGCACCTCCTCGGCCTGCCCGAGCGCGTCGACGCTGCGGAAGCGGATCCAGTGGCTGCCGTCGGCCGTCAGACGGATCGGCGCGGCGTACGCGGTGAAGGTCCCGTCGTCGACGGCCCACTGCGTCGAGGCGACGCCGACGCCGGCGCCGTCGCCGACGACCTTGGCGTCGTCGACCGCCGCGAGGGAGGCCGGGGTGATAGGAGAGATGAACGGAGCCCCGCCGTAAAACGGGCTGCCGAAGGCGATCGTCGTGCGCGGCGGCAGGGAGTCGGCCGCGACGGGGGGAGGGAGCGGCGCGGGGGCGGCGGGAAGCGGCATCGATTGGACCTCGGCGCGGATCGCGTCGTAGTCGATGCCGCCGCTGACGAAGACGTGGGAGGGGCTCGCGGCCGTCGCGAGAAGGTACAGCGGGCGCGGCAGCGGGGTCTCGGCGGTCCAGGAGCCGAGGCTTCCGGCGGGCTCGACGGCGGACGCGTTGACGGCCGCGGTCGGCGCCGCGCCGGTCCAGCCGCCGAACGTCATCACGCGCCCGTTGGCCACCACGGCCCCGTGGTTGGAGACCGGCGCGGGCAGCGGCGTCGTCGCCGCCCAGTCGGCGAGCGTGCCGTCGGCGTTGATCTTGGCGAAATAGACCGAGTTCTGGATGTCGTTGCCGCCGTTGACCGTGCCGCCGAGCACGTAAAGGGTTCCGTTGGACACCGCGGCGTGGGTGTACACGGCCTCGGGGAGCGCCTTCTGCGCGACCCAGGGGCCGAGGCTCCCGTCCTCTCTGACGTCCGCCGAGTGGACCTTGTTGACCAAGGTCGTGCCGTTCCAGCCGCCGGTCACGTAGATGCGGCCGTTCCAGACCGCGGCGCTCGGGAAGAACACCGGCTCCGGCAAAGCCGTCGCCGTCTGCCAGGCGCCGGCGACGCCGTCGGCGCCGATCTTCGACCGATACACGACGTTCGACACGACCATGCCGTCCGCGTCCGTGTAGTGGAATCCGCCGAGGACGTACAGGTGGCCGTTGACCGCCGCGCCCGCGTGGTAATAGACGGCCTCCGGGAGAGGCGCGCCGGCGGTCCAGGCGCCCACCGTCCCGGCGTCGGACGCCGGAGCGGAGAAGACCTTCACGCCGTCGAGGATGCCTCCGTTCTGGCTGATGCCTCCGGTGTGGAACAGGCGGCCGGAGGAATAGACGAGGGCGTGCCCCTGGTAGGCGTCCGGCAGCGGGGTGGTCGAGGTCCACGGCGCGGCTTGGCTATAAGAGGGAAGGACCCCGAGCCAGGAGGCGGTGAAGGCGAGCACGACGAGGGGGGCGAAGCGTCTGATGCCCACAGGATAACAGGCGCGGAGGGAACGGCAAGACCTCGGAAGTCAGGATATGTCAGCGGCGGTCAGCCGATGATCTCGTAGCCTTCGGAGGTGGTCTGCAGGCGGCGGCCCTCGGAGCCGAGGTCCTCGCGCAGGCGCTGGATGGTCTTCTCCAGGGCCGGGACCGAGCTCGTGTCACCCCACACCGACTGCAGGATCTTCTCGCGCTTGACCGGCCCCTTGGAGCCGAGCAGGAGCTCGAGCACCCTCGCCTTCATCGGCGACAGAGTGGCGACCATGCGGTCGTTGATCCACACCGTGCGGAACTTGACGTCGAGGCGGACCTCGCCCTTAGCCACCTGGGAGGCGGTCACCGGGTTGCGGGGATACTGCGTCAGCATCCGCCGCACGAGAGAGCGGATCTCCTTGAGCTCGAAAGGCTTTTTCAGGTAGGCGCGCACGCCCTGGGCCTTGATCGAGTGCTCGAGCATGTCCACCTTGTCGCCGTGCCCGGTCATGACGATGATCGGGATGTCCTTGAGCGAGGTGTTGGTCGCGGCGAGCTTGATCACCTCGACGCCGTTGAGGACCGGCATCATGAGGTCGAGGAGCACGACGTCGGGCTGAACGGCGATCATCTTGTCGTAGCCTTCCTTCCCGTTGAAGGCGTAGTGCATCTCGTAGCCCTCGTTGTTGAAGACCACCGACAGCACCTGCTGCAGTTCGCCGTCGTCCTCGATGATCAGGAGCTTCGCCATGCGACTACTGTAGAAAACATGCGGGCGCTTGACCAAATCGTATTATCCCTGTTACCCTTCGAGAGCTCCGTGAAGATACCTCGCCTCGTCCTCTTCCTAATATATGCCGCCTCCTCGCCCCTGTCGGCGTGGGGGCAGGCGGGGGCGGGCGCCTTCCTGCGCCAGGACGCGGGCGCGCGCGGGGCGGCCCTCGGCGGGGCGATGACCGCGGTCGTAGACGACTCGAGCGCCCTGTCGTGGAACCCCGCGGGGCTCTCCCGCCTGGCCAAGCCCGAGGCCGGCGCCACGTACGTCGTCTTGTTCGAGGACACGACCTTCGACTTCATCTCCGGCGGCCTGGCCACGGCGCGCTGGGGCGGCTTCGCCGCCGGCTACGTGCGCCAGTCCTCCGGCGGCTTCGAGGAGCGCGCCGGCCCCAACGACGCGCCCACGAACTTCTCCATCACGCAGAGCGCGATGATCGGCGGCTGGGGCCGCGCGTTCGCGCTGCCGTGGCTCGCGGGCGCCTCCTGGCTGCGGCGTCCGAAGCCGCTCTCCGTCGGCGTCACGGTCAAGTCCGTCAGCGAATCGATCGGCTCGACCTCGGCGTCCGGGCGCGGCGCCGACGCGGGGCTCATCTTTCAGCCCGACGACCGGCTCTCCGTCGGGGTGATGGTCTCCAACCTCGTCGCGCCCAAGCTCACCTTCGTGTCCCAGCCGCTGAGCTATTTGCGCGTGGTCGACGTCTCTCCCGCCTACCTGTGGAAGCTGTCGCCCTCGATGCGGGCGCTCACCGCGCTCAAATTCTCGAAGGTCCAGAACGAGGGCCTCGCGGTGTCCGGCGGAGTCGAGCTCCAATACCAGCGCCTGCTCGCGCTGCGCCTCGGCATGCGCGACCAGGCGCTGACGACCGGCGTCGGCGTGCGCTTCGGCAACTCGAGCTTCGACTACGCCGCGTCGCTCGGCGAGCTCGGCGTGGGCAGCCTGTTCACCTTCACCCAGCGCTTCGGGCAGACCCCCGAGGAGCTCGAGGAGACGATCCGCAACGGCATCCGCAAGCTGTCCTACGCCGAGGGCACGCGCCTGTCGAAGGCCTACCTCGCGAAGGCCGAGGAAGAGCTGCGCCGCGACCGCGTCCAGGAGGCCCTGCGCGACCTCGAGGCGGCGTCCTTGCTCGATCCGGGTAACACGGAAATCCGGGCGAAGATCAACAACACCACCGCCAAGTGGGACGAGTCCCTCAAGCGCCAGATGATCGAGCGCAGCGCGGCGCTCGCCCGCGAGCAGGACCGGGAAGGCAACCTGCTCGCCAGCCGCCAGTACTGGCGCGGCGTCCTCGAGCTCGACCGCGACCACGCCGAGGCCGCGCGGGAGCTGGCGCGCATCGACCGCGACCTGTCCGTCGAGGAGCGCACGCGCCTGGAAGGGCTGCGCGAGGCGCAGTCCGCCGGCGAGATCGCGCTGGCGCTCGCCCAGGCCTCCACCTTCCTCACCCGCGGCCAGCTCCGCCAGGCCCTGCTCGAGGCGGAGAAGGCGCGCAAGCGCTTCCCGGGCAACGCGCAGGTCGCGGGCTTCATCGAGCAGGTCCGCCGCCAGTCGAAGGAGCTCGTCAGGACGAAGCTCGCCGAGGCCGACGCCCTCGCCGCCGCGCGCGACCACGCCGGCGCGCTGCGCAGCGTCGAGGCGGCCCTGCGCGAGGTCCCCGACGAGCCGGGTCTGGCCGAGCGGGCCGCGTCCCTGCGCGCCTCGGTGCAGAAGGACCTGACCCCGGCCAAGCGCAAGGAGTTCGAGCAGCTCTACTACCGCGCCGTCGAGCAGTACCTCAAGGGCGGCTACAAGGCCGCCGACGCCCTGACCGACGAGCTCCTCAAGATCGACCCGTCCTCCGAGTCGGCGAAGACCCTGAAGGACAAGATCCAGGCCGCGCTGCGGTACACCCAATGAGCGCGCGCCTCCTCCTGCCGGCGTTGCTCCTCGTCGGCACGGCGGCGCGCGCCGCCGTGCTCGCCTCGGGCGACTACGGCGGCGCGAACCTCACCGTCGCCAACGGCGACACGCTCTCCGGGACCTACACCAACGTCGGCCTGTTCTCCGTGCCCGCGGGCGTCACCGGCTTCGTCGCGTCGTTCTCCGGCGGACCAAACCTCGCCGTGTACGCGTCGACCGTTTCGATTGCGGGCGTCCTCAACGGCGTCGGACGCGGCCAACCGGGCGGCAGCGGCGGGGCGGCGGCGTCGGCGGGCGACAACGGAACCGGAGGCGGTACTGCGGGGGCCGGGAACGGCAGCGGCGGGGCGACGGCGAAAGGCGGCGGCGGAGGAGCGGGAGGAGGCGCGGGTGGCTCGGGCGCCGGCGACAGCGGCGGAGGTCTGGGAGCGGCCGGCGGAAGCGCGTACGGGTCGACCGGGACGGTGACCAGCCCGATATCCGCCGATGATGCCCTCCAGGGTTCGGGCGGCGGTGGCGGCGGAGCCAACGCCAGCGCGTCGGGCGGCGCGGGCGCGGCCGGAGGCGCGGCTGTCTACATCGAGGCATCATCGATGACCGTGACGGGCTCGATCCTCGTCGACGGGTCGACGGCCTCCGTGGTGGCATTCCCCGCCGCCGGAGTCGCCCCGGGAGGCGGCGGAGGGGGAGGAGGAGGGACGATCCAGCTCCGGGCCTTGAACGCGCTGACCTTGGCCGACGGGTCGATCCTCTCCGCAAAGGGCGGCAGCGGCGGAAACGTCTCCTCGAACTTCGGGGGGACGAAGGACCCCGGCGGCGGCGGAGGCGGCGGGCGGGTCAAGCTGTTCTACCGCACAGGCGCCTTGGGAGCCGTGGCTTTGTCGACCGCGTCGGGGGTCGCCGGCGGCCTCGGCGGGTTTTCTGGAACGGTGGACGCCGCGCCCGCGCCCGCGGCCGGCGCCGTCGGCTCGGTGAGCTTCGGCGTCGTGGCGTCATCCCCGACCTTATTCGCGGCCTCGACCGTCCACTCGACCTCGATCAGCTGGACCTGGAGCGCCGCGCCCTCCTTCGGCGACGCTCCCATGGCGACCCAGTTATACCGAGTGTTCCCGTCCACCGTGACCGCCCCGTTCCCGTCGCCTCAAACGACGGCGGGAAGCCTCGCGACCGGAACGACGGAAACGACCTTGACCCCGAACACGACCTACACCCGCTTCGTGACCGCCTACACCGATTGGGGGGACTCGCTCCCGTCGAACGCGGTCTCGACCCACACCTTGGCCGCGGATCCGAGCGCGCCCGTCTTCAGCGCCCTGGCCGCGACGGGGCTGACCTTCGGCTGGTCCGCCGGCGCGAACCCGTCGTACACGACCTACGAGCTGAACGCCTCGACCTCGGCGGCCTTCGCCGCGCCCGTCTCGACGACCTTCGCCGCGTCGGTCTCCTCCTCGCCGGCGGGCCTCTCGCCCAACACGACCTATTACTTCCGCGTGCGCGCGGTGAACCTCGACGGCGTGCCGACAGATTACCTCGCCACGCAGGCGACGGCGACCTGGGCCGCGGTCCCCGCGTCGCCGGCGGCCGGGCCCATCCACATCACGAGCGGCGTCTTCACCTGGTCGGCCGGGGCCAATCCCCCGGACACCTTGTACACGGCCCAGGTCTCCTCGGACAACTTCTTCTCGTTGACCGACTCCTCGACGACGCTCGCGACCTCGGCGACCTTTTTCACCCTGAACCCCGGCACCCAGTATTTCCTGCGCGTGCGTGCCTTCAACCGCAGTTCCACGGCGGGCGCTTTCTCGACGGTGATCTCGACGACCGCAGGCAACCTCTCGAACACGACGGCGCCCGCCGCCCCGGGCGCGCCCGTCGCGGACCGGGCGTTCTCCTACGACGGGACGGCGGTCTTCGCTTGGGCCCAGGCGACGAGCCCGGTCGGCATACTCGACTACAACCTCATCGTCGGCTCCCTGCCGGGCGCCAGCGACCTGTTCGCCGGCAACGTCTCGGTCGCGTCCTACTCCGCGACGGGCATGGTCACCGGCCGCAGCTATTACGCCCAGGTGCGCGCGCGCTCCAACGCCGGCGTCTACAGCGTCTTCTCGCCGGTGAGCGCGGGCGTGCCCGTGTACATCCCCGCGCAGAACGTGCCGATCTCCAAGCCGTTCACCTGGCCTAGCCCTTTCAGCCCCGCGCGCGGCGACGCGCAGATCGGCTTCTACCTGGAGGAGGCCGCCGACGTGACGCTCAAGATCTTCACGCTCCAGGGCCGGCTGGTGCGCAGCGACACGCGCGCGTTCGCCGGCGGCAACCAGATCATGACCTGGAACGGGAACAACGACTCCGGCACGCGCGTGTCCCCGGGCGGCTACGTCGCGGTGATCGAGAAGCGCTACGGCTCCCGCGTCAGCACGCAGAAGCTCAAGATCGCGGTGCTCTACTGATGAACCCTCTCCGCTCGCTCTCCGCCAAGCTGTCCCTGCTGACCTGCCTGCTCGTGCTCTCGGTCATCGGCCTGATGGCCCGCCAGATCGTCAACGGCATCGAGGAAGGCCTCATCGGCGAGATGAAGGTCCGTGCCGAGTTCTTCGCGCGCTCCTCGCGCGAGGCGATCTTTCCCAAGCTCGACCCGTTCTCCCTGCATTTCCACGTCGAGGAGATGGTCAAGGAGAAGGCGGTCACCTACGCCGGCGTCGTGGACAAGGACGGCGTCGTGCTCTCCCACAGCGACCCGACGCGCATCGGCGACCGCCTCGCCGACCCGTTCTCGCTGGGCGCCCTCGCCTCGGACCGCGTCGAGCTCCAGCGGCACCGCGAGAACGGGGGAGGCCTCGTCTACGACCTCAGCGCGCCGATCGTCGTCGGCCCGCGGCGCGTGGGGACGGCCCGCATCGGCTTCAACGAGCGCTCCCTCGAGGAGGCGCTGCGCGGTCCGAAGCGGAAGATCATCGCCATCGCCGCCGTCGCGACCGTCGTCTCGGCCCTCGGCACCATCCTCATCGTCGGCTGGATCACCCGCCTCCTGCCCAAGCTCGCCGCCGCCGCGCGCGAGGCGGGCCGGGGCAACTTCAGCGTCCAGGTCGAGGTCAAGTCCCGCGACGAGATCGGCACGCTCGCGCGCGCGTTCAACGAGATGACCGTGGCCAACTCGCTGCTGTTCCGCGGCCTCCAGGAGGAGAAGGAGAAGCTCGCGAACATCTTCAACGACACGCGCGAGGGCCTGATCCTGACCGACCCCGAGGGGCGCATCCTGCTGATGAACCCCTCGGCCCGCGCCTTGCTCGGCCGCCAGGACCGGCCGGCCGGCACCATGGCCGAGGCGCTCTCGACCGACTACCGGCCGAAGCCCGACCTCCCGGTCATCCTCTCGGGCCGTTCCCGGATCACGCCTTTCGAGCTCCAGCGGGAAGCCCCGCAGCTGCTGATCCTCTCCGGCGTGGCCGACCGCCTCGGCGACCACAACGTCCACGCCGGCTTCCTGATGATCTTCCACGACGCGACGCTCGAGAAGCGCGGGGAGTCCCTGGCCCGGAACTTCCTGTCCATCGTCTCGCACAAGCTGCGCACGCCGCTGGCCATCGCGCTCGGCAACCTGGAGCTCCTGCGCTGCGACGAGAAGAACTTCAGCCCCGACCAGCGCAAGATGCTCTCCAAGATCCAGGGCGAGGACGAGAAGCTCGCCCGCCTCGTCGAGAAGCTGATCACCTTCACCGCGGTGCAGAGCCCGGAGAACATCGTCCTCGACCGCGCGGAGACCGCGCCGGCCGACCTCGTGGACGCGGCGCTGCGCGGCCTCGAACTCGGCGCGGGCGTCGCCGTGGCCTGGGACGCGAAGGCCGCGGCGTCCCTGCCCAAGGCGAAGGTCGACGCGTTCCTCGTCAAGGAGGCCGTCGCCAACCTCGTCGAGAACGCGGTGAAGTTCAACCCCGCCCCGAAGAAGGGCGTGGCGGTGACGGTCGCCCGCGCCGACGGCTTCCTCAAGTTCACCGTGAAGGACGACGGCCCCGGCATCCCCGGCGAGGAGCAGCCCAAGCTCTTCCGCAAGTTCTACCAGATCGACGCCGACTTCACCGGCCAGATCCCCGGCTTCGGCCTCGGCCTGGCCTTCGTCAAGAGCGTCGCCGAAGCCCACGGCGGCGCCGCCGGCCTCCGCTCCGAGCCCGGCAAAGGCAGCGAGTTCTTCTTCACCGTCGCTGTTTAGAAGGTGACAGACTTACCGGTATTTTCACTTTTGCTCCTCGCGTAGCGGGTCAATGATGACGGTGACGTATTCAGCCAGCGCGCGATGGCGATCAAGGTGTGGCCTTTACTGACGGCCTCCCGGGTGAGAAGCCGTTTCGCGGCGACGACGGACCGGCGGCTAGCATTGGACCGCATTTCCGGGACCTGGATCCCTGTTCGGACGGCGACGCGCTTCCCGAGTTCATCGATGTCCGGCATATCGATGGGAGAGAGTCGGAGCAGGCTGGGTCGTGTTTCTTCCACCCGGGCCCAGGGATCGAATTCATCGAAAATTCCAGCAGAATCTTCCGGCATCGGTTTCCCTTCCAAGCTCGACCATGGCCAATCTTCGGCTTTCGTCACGAGCCTGGCCCTGACCGGATTCAAATGGATATAGCGGATCAGCGCGGCCAGATATTTCTCATCTACACAAAGGATTTCTTCATGGCGGCCCCAGAATAAATGTCCTCTCCGATAGTGCCGCCCGTTGAAAGCTTTCGCGTGCCCAGTGAGCAGCCGGCGCATGATCGAGGATAAGGTAACCGTCCCGACTTGTATCGCGAGGTGGAAATGGTTGCCCATGAGGCAATAAGCGAGCAGGCTGGCCTCGGACTCCTGGACCAGGCGGCGCAGGTCATCCAGGAATTTAACGCGGTCCGCATCATCGAGGAAGATATCCTGCCCTTCCACCCCGTGAGCCATCGCGTGATAGACCGCTCCGGGAAAATGGATTCGTGTTCGTCGTCCCATACCAATCATACGAACGAGACCCCGAAAAAGTTGCATGCGGAAAGTGAAAATACCGGTAAGTCTGTCACCAGCCGTATCGGCGGTTTGCTAGAATCAGCGCCTTCTTTAGGAGGCTCACTATGTCCCCGATCTCCAATGCCCGGAAGCACACCGCCCGCGCCGTGATGGCCGCGGCGCTGACCGTCGCCGCGACGCCGCAGCTGCGGGGGGACGAGGGCATGTGGACGTTCGACAACCTCCCGGTCAAGCTGCTCAAGGACCGCTACGGGTTCACGCCGGAGCAGGAGTGGGTGGACCACCTGCGTCTCGCGTCGGTGCGCTTCAACGACGGCGGGTCCGGGGCGTTCGTGTCGAAGAACGGCCTCGTGCTGACGAACCACCACGTCGCGCTCGGCCAGCTGCAGAAGATGTCCACGCCGAAGAAGGACTACGTGAAGGAAGGCTTCTTCGCGAAGGACCTCAAGGGCGAGATCGCCTGCCCCGACCTCGAGGTCAACGTCCTCGTGTCGATGGAGGACGTCACCGCCCGCGTGCGCGCCGCCGTCGACCCCAAGGCGTCCGACAAGGACCAGAACGAGCAACGCAAGGGGGAGATCTCCCGCATCACGAAGGCCTCCACCGACGAGACAGGGCTGCGTTCCGACGTCGTCGAGCTGTATCAGGGCGGGGAGTACTGGCTGTACCGCTACAAGAAGTACACCGACATGCGCCTCGTCATGGCGCCCGAGATCCAGGCCGCGTTCTACGGCGGCGACCCGGACAACTTCACCTACCCGCGCTTCGCCCTCGACTTCGCGTTCTTCCGGGTCTACGAGAACGGCAAGCCGGTCAAGATCGAGCACTACCTGAAGTGGTCGAAGGACGGCGCCGCCGACGGCGAGCTTGTGTTCGTGACGGGCCATCCGGGGCGCACCGACCGGCTCGACACCGTGGCCCAGCTCGAGTACGCCCGCGACCTCGGCCTGCCGCTGTACCTCAAGGTCGCCGCCGCCAAGCGCGCGGACTACTACGCCTACGCCAAGCTCGGCGCCGAGCAGGAGCGCCGCTCCAAGGACCGCATCTTCGGCATCGAGAACGCGATCAAGGCCGTCACCGGGGAGTACGAGGGCCTGCTCGACCCGAAGCTGTTCGCCTCCCTGAAGGACGCCGAGGACGCCCTGCGCCAGACCGTCGCGGGCTCGTCCGACGAGACGACGAAAAACGCGAAGGCCTCCTGGGACAAGATCGCCGCCGCGACCAAGAAGGCCGGCGACCGCCGTCTCCAGACGACCTACCGCGCCTACGCCGCCACGAAGGTCGCGGGCCTGGCCGGCACCATCGTCCGATACGTGGCCGAGGTCGCCAAGCCCAACGACAAGCGCTACGAGGAGTTCCGCGACTCGGCCCTGGAGTCGCTGAAGTTCCGCCTTTTCTCTCCCGCGCCGATGTACCCCGACATGGAGGAGTTCTTCCTCAAGCGCGCCCTCGAGGACGCCCTGCGGGAGCTCGGCCCCGACGACGAGTTCGTGCGCGCCGCCCTCGGCGGCGCGGAACCGGCGAAGGTCGCCAAGGACCTGATCGCGGGCACGAAGCTCTTCGACGTCGCCGCGCGCAAGAAGCTCGTCGAGGGCGGCGAGAAGGCCGTCGCGGAGTCGGACGACGCCCTGATCGTCTGGTCGCGCAAGCTCGACCCCGTCTACCGCGCGCAGCGCAAGTGGTACGAGGACGAGATCGAGAGCGTGACCGTGGCCGAGGGCAACCGCATCGCCAAGGCGCGCTTCGCCGTGTACGGGAAGTCCACCTATCCCGACGCGACCTTCACCTTGCGCATGTCCTACGGCAAGGTGGCGGGTTACGAGCAGGGGACGACCCTGGTGGCGCCGTTCACGACCTTCCACGGCCTGTACGACCGCGCGATCGGCCACTCGGAGAAGCCTCCGTTCGACCTCGCGCCGCGCGTCAAGGCCGCCAAGGCCAAGCTCAAGCTCGGCACGAAGGTGAACTTCGTGACCACCAACGACATCATCGGCGGCAACTCCGGCTCGCCGATCGTCAACGCGAAGGGGGAGTACGTCGGCCTCGTGTTCGACGGCAACATCCAGTCGCTGGTGGGGCGCTACGCCTACGACGACGCGCGCAACCGCACGGTCGCGGTGCACTCCTCCGGCATCATCGAGGCGATGCGTGCCGTCTACGGGATGGGCAAGCTCGCCGACGAGGTCGCCGGCAGGAAGTAGGCGTCAGCGGTAGACGGGGACCAGGAAGGTCGTCGCCCAGCCCGAGGCGTCGTCGGCGACGCGCAGCTCCCAGTAGCGGGCGGGGTCGCGGGACAGCTCGGTCGCCGGCGCGTCCGCGGGGAGGCTCGCGGTCAGGCGCAGGGTCTTGCGCCCGTCCGCGTCGCGCTCGACCCGGGCCGCGAGGTCCACTCGGTCGTGCTCGCGGCGGGTGTAGGAGACCTCGTCGCCGGCCCCGGTCTTGACCTCCTTGATGAATTGGAGGTGGGCGTAAGGGGCGTTCACGCGCTCGGCCACCGCGACGGACCCGGTCCACTCGGCCCCGGCGCGCAAAGGCCCGCCGCCGTCCCAGCGCAGGACGGACTCGCCGAAGAGGAGGCCTTGCCTCAGGGTGCCGCTCGACATCCACGCGCAGAGGGCGGAGAGGCCCACGAGGCACAGCGAGACGATCCGGACGAGCGGATCGCCGCCGTACGAGAACAGCAGTGCGGCGACCCCGAGCACGCCCGATAGGGCGATCCAGAGCACGGCCTCGGCGGCCGCGGCGACGGCGTGGTCGCGGATCGCTCCCGGCGTCCAGTCGTAGTCGAGCCGCCACGCGTCGGGGGAGCCCGCGGCGAAGGCCCGGACGCGCGCGCGGGCGCGGGCCAGGCTCTGGAACGCCGTGAACAGCATGACTCCGCCGGCGATTGCTCCCGCCCAGGCGCCGGCGCTCCAGCACGCCAGGGTGCCCGCGGTCCACTCGCCCTCCGGCGGATGGACCTGGAACATGACCAGGCCGACCGCGAACAGGACGACGCCCGAGGTCAGCTGGAAGGCGGGGGTGTCGACCTTGGTGCGGCTCAGGCCTTCGAACACCGGCCGCGCCTCGAAGCTCGGCCGGTAACGGCGGGGGCTCATGCGGGGACTTTCTCGGCGAGGCGGCGCTTGAGGTCGGTGATCAGCAGGCTCGGGAAGGTCTTGTCCTCGAGCTGGGACCAGATCCAGGTGGCGTGGTGGGAGGAGGGCTCGACGAAGCGCCGGTGCATCGGGCGCACGAACTCCTCGTACAGGCGCAGGGTCTCGTCGAGCTCCACGCGCCGCTCGTTGCAGTCCCGGCGCACGCGGCGCATGAGGCGGATGTCGTCGGGCGTCTCGATGAACACCGAGACGGTCATCCGGTCGCGCAGGGCCTTCTCGGTCAGCACGAGTATGCCGTCGAGGATGATCAGCGGCCGCGGCTCGACGCGGCGGGTCTCCTTCAGGCGGCTGTGCGTCGCGTAGTCGTAGATCGGGGCCTCGAGCGCCTTGCCCGCGTTGAGCTGGTCGAGCTGGCGGCACATCAGGGCCGTGTCGAGCGAGCGGGGATGGTCGAAGTTGAGCTTCAGCGCCTGCGCCTCGGTGAGGTCGCCGTTGTGGCGGTAGTACCAGTCGTGGCAGATGACCGTGGTCTGCTCCGGGAAGGCGTTGACGACCGCTTTCGCGAGCCAGGACTTGCCGGAGCCGCTGCCGCCGGCGACGCCGAGGACGATGCGCGGCCGGTTGTCGGAGTTTTGCGCCACGCGGAGATTATAGCGAGTCTTGAGCGCCGGATTTTGCGGTAGAATCAGGTTATGAACGCGCGCGCCGGCACCGAGATATTCAAGGTGAAGGGCCAGAAGATGCTCGTCCATTATCACCGGCCCGAGGGGCCGGAGACGAAGCGCTTCCCCACGGTCCTGTTCCTGCACGGCTTCCCCGGCTCGGAGAAGAGCGTCGACATCCAGCGCGCCCTGATGGCTCGCGGCGTCGCGTCGGTCGCGCCGTCCTTCCTCGGCGCCTGGGGCTCGGGGGGGAAGTACCGCTTCACGACCCTGCCCGCGCAGGCGGCCGCCGCGCTGGCGGCCGCGCGCCGGCTGCCGTTCGTGGACCCCCGCCGGGTGGCCCTGTTCGGCTTCAGCATGGGCGGCTGGACCGCGCTCAACGCGGCCGCGCGCGACCCGAGGCTGCGCGCCGTCGTGGCGGTCGCCCCCGCCGGCGGCGCCGAGATGATCGGCCCGGGCACGATCGACTTCATCAAGCGTCTCTCGAGGCCGCTGAACACGCTCGCGCCCAAGGCGCTGGCCGCCGATTTCCGCAAGGCCGTGACCGCCTTCGACCCGGGCCGCGCGGCGAGCCGCATCAAGGCCCCGCTGCTGCTCGTGCACGGGGACGCGGACCAGACGATCCCGGTGGTCGTGTCCCGGCGCATCGCGAAGTGCGCGGGCCGCAACGCCCGCCTCGTCATCGAGCGCGGCGCGTCCCACGATTTCCTCGACCGCCGCGAGCGGCTGACCCGTTTGTGCGCCGATTTCCTGAAGAAGAGCCTCCTGACCGCCGTCGCCGCGGCCGCGGTCCTGGGCGCCCGGCCGGCCGGCGCCCAGGCCTTCGGCGACGGCGCGTTCGAGTCGGAGCTCCAGGAGGGCCTCGCCGAGGCCGGGCGCCTGGCGGAGTCCCAACGCCCCGTCGCGGAGCCCGACGCCAAGACGCCGGAGCAGGTGCGCGCGGGCGTCGTCGCCCGGCTCGCCGGGCGCGTCCCGGCGGCGGCCGTGAACGCCTTCTTCGCCGACCCGAGGCTGGTCGTCATCCCGAGCATCCCCGACCGCTTCGGCAAGCCGGGCGAGGCCCTGCCCTACGACGAGTACCGCAAGATCTTCATCAACCCGCAGAGCCTCGCCGCGGGCGCTCGCTTCCTGGCGGACAACAAGGCGACCCTGACGGCGACCGAGGGGCGCTTCGGCGTGGACGCCTATCTGCTCGCCGCGCACGCCGGCGTGGAGACGCGCTTCGGCGCCTACACCGGGAAGATGCCGGTCGGCGCGGCGCTGTGGACGATCGCCCTGAAGGTCCCCAAGCGCTCGGACTGGGCGGTGCGCGAGCTCGCCGAGCTGCTGATCTTCGCCGCCGCCGAGGGCGCGGACGCGCACGCGTGGCTCGGCTCGTACGCGGGGGCCTTCGGCCTGGTGCAGTTCATGCCCTCGAGCGCGAACGCCTACGCGGTGGACGCCGACGGCGACGGGCGGCGCGGCCTGTTCGGCTGGCCGGACGCGCTGGGAAGCGCCGCGAACTACCTCGCCCGCAACGGCTACCGCGCCGGGGAACCGTTCACGCCGGGGTCCGCGATCGGCCGCGCGGTGTACGCCTACAACCGCTCCGAGAACTACGTCCGCGTGGTCCTCGAGCTGCGCGCCGAGCTGAAGGCGCTGCCCTAGCGCGACAGCGAGCGCAGGGACTTCAGGAACCGCACGAAGTCGTCGCGGTACTCGAGGTAGGTCGCCCGCGACGAGACCAGCCGCACGAGGTAGTACGCCTCGCCGACCGGGATCACCGCGACGTAGTGGTGCAGCTCCTCCTCGAAGGACGGCCCGTCGTCCGACGGGACGCGGCGCGTCTCCACGATCTCGAAGGTGCGGGCCAACCCGAGCCCGACTCGGACGGGCCTCACGGGCGAGATGGTGCGGCCGGTGTCCTTGCTCTCGCGGCGCATCAGGTCCACCGCCTCCTTGATGGGCAGGAAGCCGGGGGTGTCCTTGTCGTAGAAGCGCACGGACAACACGGTGCGCACCGCGCCCGACTGCGAGTCTCCGCCGAGCAGGCGGAAGACGGAGCCGGTCGCGGTCTCCTCCTCCATCGGCCACCAGCCGTTGACCGGGATCTCCCCGGAGAACAGGCGCGAGGAGGGGACGAAGGGGATCCAGGAGGCCTTCGACGCCTCGGGCTTGGCGGCGCCGGGGATCACCGCCTCGCGCGCGGCCTTGTCGGCGTCGGCGAGCCAGTCCCCCGCCGAGGCGCCGGCGGACAGGAGCAGGAGGACGGCGGCGAGGAGGCTAGTCATGGTTCGTGCCTCGGGATTTGCGTTCGCGGAACGCGCGCTCGGCGCGCGAGACCTCGGCGAGCAGGGCCGAGGAGCGCCTCAGGCCGGCCTCGTCGGCGCCGAAGCGCCCGTCGCAGGCGGGCGGCGAGGCGAGAAGCGCGGCGCGCGCCGCGGCCTCCTCGTTGGCGGCCTTCTCCGCCGAGGCGCGCGCGGCGTCGGCGGTGATCCGGCCGGTCTCGGCCAGCGCCTCGACGGTGCGCACGCGCGCGGCGAGGTTTCGGGCGGCCTCGGCCAGGTGGTCGGCGAGCAGGGAGCGGGTGCAGGACTCGCGCGCCTGACGCTCGTACAGGGACTGCGACTCGGGCCCGCCGCGGCGCGGGTCCAGCACGTTGCCCCGGGACGAAGACCACGAGGCCACGAGCAGGTCGGCCGACTCGTCGCCGCGCTCGATCCAGTCGCGCAGCTCCATCCGCCGGTCGGGATCGAGGAACGAGTCGTTGCCGTAGTCCTCGGCGACGCGCGCGGAGAACAGCAGTCTCGCGGCGCGCGCCCAGACCCGGGCCGCGTAGGTCGAGGACGCGAAGCCCTCGCGCTCGAGGCCGAGGAGCAGGAGCCGCTCGAGCAGCTCGCCGGCCTGCTCCTGCGGGGAGTAGGTCCCGTGGCGGCTGCGGTCGCCGTAGACGCGGACCACGCCCCAGGGCCCGTTCTCCTGAGCGGTGGGGGGGACGGTCTTCTTGAGGGCGTCGAGGGAGGGCGGCGCCACGCCGAGCTCCGCCCAGGCGCGCGGGTCCTCGGGGAGCGCGATCAAGGTCTTGGAGAACATCCCCTTCTTGCGCTCGACGAGCAGCGGGCCCGCGCTGAGGGCGATGGTCACGCCGCGGCGCGCGGGGTCGGGGACGGCGAAGCCGGCGCGGCGGTCGGAGCCGGCGCGGGCGCCGTCGACGACGATCAGCGGCGCGCCGCGCACGACGGTGCGGCGGAGGATCGCGCGGCAGAATTCAGGAGACTTCTCGGCGAGCATCTTGAGCAGGGCCTGGCCTTCGCGCGAGTAGGGCCCGTTCGCGACGAAGGCGTCGTACTCGGCCTGCGTCGCGTCCGGGCTGACCCCCCTCGGGGGTTCGGCCGGCGCCGCGGCGGCCGGGGGCGGCGCGGGAGGGAGGGAGGGAACGCCCGGAGCGGGGGCCTGATCCGACGGCGGCACCCATGCCTGCAAAGTGCCGAGGCCTCCGGGGGTCGCCGGCTGGACGGGCGGCGCCGAGCCGAACAGAGCGTTCGTCGGCGGCGCGCTCGCGGGCGCGGCGGGGACCGGGACCGGGGCGGGCGCGGGCGCAGCGGGACGAGAAGGCGGAGGCGCGGGAGGCGCCGAGGTCACGGGTATGTTCCGCGGCGTGAGCTCGGGCGGAGGCGCGGCGAAGACCATGGGGGGAGCGGGTTGGGGGACCGGCGCGTGAGCCGGAGCGGCGGCGATGGCCGGGGCGGGGGCCGGGGTCGGCGCCGGGGCCGGGCGCGGACCGTCGACGGGCGCCATGGCGCCGAGGACGGCGGCGATCGCCGGAGCGACGGCCGG
>JACPOW010000003.1 GCA_016191335.1 Elusimicrobiota bacterium
ATCGGCCGCCGCGGCCCGCGTCCTCGAGGACGAGGGCCGCCGCCAGCGCTCCGAGCTCGAGGCCGCCGCCCGCCGCCGCGTGGAGCTCGAGGCCGCGCAGGCGTCCCTGCGCGCCGACCTCGAGAAGGCCCGCGTCGACGCCGCGGCCTTCGTCTCCTCCACCGCGGAGGCCCGCGCCGCCTATGAAACTATGGCCGCGCGGGTTGATAAGAACGAGTCCGAGCTCCTCTCCGCCCGCGCCCGCGTCGAGGAACTCACCCGCGGGCTGGCCGCCGCGCAGGACGCCCTGGAGCAGTCCCGCCTTCTGACCCGCCGCGGCGAGGACGAGTCCCGCCGCCTGCAGGCCGTCATCGACGGCCTGCAGAAGACCTTCGACGAGCGCGTGGCCGTCGAGGAGGAGAAGGCGCGCAAGGCCGTCGAGTCGGCCGAGGAGATGCGCCGCGAGGGCGTCGAGGCCTTCGAGAAGGCGCACGAGGCGCAGCTGCGCCAGGAGCTCGAGGCCGAGCGCGTCCAGAAGGAGCTCGCCGCGGGCATGCGCCGCCTGACCGCCGAGTCCGAGCAGGTGAAGGCGAAGGCCGAGAAGCTCAAGGCCGAGCTGCGCGCCCGCGCCGACCGCGAGATCGCCGAGATGCGCCTCGCCCTCGACGAGGAGCGGGCCCGCCTGTACGCCGACGTCGAGGCCGAGCGAGAGGCCCGCGGCAAGCGCGCCGCGACGCCGCCTCCCGAGGACCAGTCCCAGCGCGCGCGCGAGCTCGGAGAGGCGCGCCGCCGGGAGATCGCGAGGGAGGTCGAGGGCTACCTCACCCCGTCGCCGAAGGCCGTGCCGACCCCGGCGCCCGCGGCGTCGACGCCCGCCCCCGACGGGGAGCCGCCGGTGCGCGTGCCTCCGTCCCCCCCGTTCCGCTGGGACGAGGAGATGCGCTTCCTCCTATACGCGGCGATCGGCGTGTCGGTCGTCGCGGCGGTCGTCGCCGGCGTCGTGCTCTTCCAGGGCTAGACGGCCGGCTTCTAGTCGGCGGCGCGCGGCGGGCTGTGGTAGCCCGCCTTCTTGACGAGCGCCTCGCGCTCGGCCACGGCCAGGTCCTCGCGCGCCATCTCGCGGACGAGCTCGTCGAAGCTGACGCGCGGCTTCCAGCCCAGCTCGCGCCCGGCCTTGCGCGCGTCGCCGAGCAAGGTGTCCACCTCGGTCGGGCGCAGGTAGCGCGGGTCGAGGGCGACGATGGTCCTGCCGGTCCTGCGGTCCACGCCGTGCTCGGCGCGGCCCTTCCCCTTCCAGGCGAGGTCGAAGCCGAGCTCGGAGGCGGCGGCCTCGACGAACTGGCGCACGGAGTTCTGCCGGCCCGTCGCGGCGACGTAGTCGCGCGGCTGGGGCTTCTGCAGCATCAGCCACATCATCTCGACGAAGTCCCGGGCGTGGCCCCAGTCGCGCTTGGCGTCGAGGTTGCCGAGCCAGATCCTCTCGTCCAGGCCGAGCTTGATGCGCGCCAGGCCGCGCGTGATCTTGCGCGTCACGAAGGTCTCGCCGCGGCGCGGGCTCTCGTGATTGAAGAGGATGCCGTTGCAGGCGTAGATGCCGTACGCCTCGCGGTAGTTGACCGTGATCCAGTACGCGTACAGCTTGGCCACGCCGTAGGGCGAGCGCGGATAGAAGGGGGTCGTCTCCTTCTGCGGGGTCTCCTGGACCTTGCCGAACAGCTCCGAGGTGGACGCCTGGTAGAACCGGGTCTTCTTCGACCAGCCGAGCGTGCGGATCGCCTCGAGCAGGCGCAGGGTCCCGAGCGCGTCGACGTTCGCGGTGTACTCCGGCTCCTGGAAGCTGACGGCGACGTGGCTCTGCGCCGCGAGGTTGTAGATCTCGTCGGGCTTGACGATCTGCAGGACGCGCAGCAGGCTCGAGGTGTCGGTCATGTCCCCGTAGTGGAGGAGGAAGCGCAGCTTCTTCTCGTGCGGGTCCTGGAAGAGGTGGTCGATGCGGTCGGTGTTGAAGAGGGAGGCGCGGCGCTTGATGCCGTGCACCTCGTAGCCCTTCTTGAGCAGGAACTCGGCGAGGTAGGAGCCGTCCTGACCGGTGATGCCCGTGATGAGCGCTTTCTTCATGGCGTCTATTTAAGCAAACGCCGGACTGTTTCCGGAAACAGTCGCGCGAGGTCAGCGCGCCTTGGGAAGGTTGTAGGGCGTGCCGGGGACGAGGGCGACGGGCGCGCCGGTCGAGAGCTGGACGACGACCGAGCCGGAGGAGACCTCGATCGAGGAGACCGCGCGGGTGGAGACGGTGAACTTGAAGGAGGACCCTTCGGACGCGGTCACCTTCGTCTTGCCGTGGCGGAACTCGGCGGTCCCGTAGACCATCGTCACCGTCGCGTCGGACAGGACGGGAGGCTTCGGGGAGTCGGAGGTCGCGCGCACCGTGTCCTTCCAGCCGGCGAGGTCCATCGTGCCCTCGAGCTTCGTGACGCACAGCGAGCGCGTGCAGGGCTTGGGCCCGGCGCAGGCGGCGAGCAGGACGAGGACGAAAGGAAGGGCGCGTCTCATCCGTCTATCTTAGTACATCGAGCCGCTCGGGGTCACGGTCTCATATGACGGAAAAACTTCCGCGCGGAGCGCGGAAGATGGGCGCCTCAGGTCGGTGACCTTCGAGTGGTAGAAGAGGATGACCTTGCGGACGTAGGAGCGCGTCGACGGGAAGAGCCTCTGGCGGGTCAGGAACTTGGGGCCGGCGTGGTAGGCGGCGATCACGCGCTGCACCACCCACATCGGCGCGTCGGTGTAGCGCACGCCCTTGAGGTTGAAGATGCGCCAGGCCGCGCGGAACAGGACCTGGATGTAGGCGGCGCCGGCCTTCACGCCGGAGGCCGGGTCGTGGAGCTTGGAGGCGGGGATGCCCAGGCCCTCGGAGGTCGCGGGCATGACCTGCATGAGGCCGCGGGCGCCGGCCGGGGAGACGGCCTCGGGCTTGAACTCGGATTCGGCGGCCATGATGGACTTGAGCAGGCGGCTGTCGAGCTTGTAGATCTTCGCGTAGCGCAGGATCTGCTCGTCCCAGCGGTCGGTCTTGTCCGGGTTGGCGAGCATGATCTTGAAGGTGCGCCGGTAGGACGGGGTCTCCATGGGGACGGGGACCACGAGCTCCTGATGAAGGCTGCGGGCGGCGGGGCGCTTATAAAGGGTCTCGAGCCTCTTGTTGGGGGAGCCGGCCTCCTCGAAGGCCTTGGGCTCCGGGGCCACCACCCCGGCGGGGCGGGCCTTGGCGGCGTCGAACATGAGGTTGAGCTGGCCGGGGGCCAAGGGCATCCCCCCCTGGTAGGCGACCGCCATGTGGGCGTCGCCCATGGCGGGGGCGCGGCGGGAATGGGGGTCCTGGGCGGCGGCGGGCAGGTTGGCCGAAGCGAGGGCCCAGGCGGTCATCCAGGCGGTCCGGCGGAGCGTGTTGGTGTCGATGCTTAAGTATAACACCCCCCGCCGGAAGCGCCTGGGCCCAAGGGCCCCCCTCGGGGGGGTCCTGGAGGGGCGAAAGACGCAATATACGCGAATTTGGTACAGTTTCGGCGTGGACGGCAAGATCATGGTCATCGGCGGCACCGGTTTGGTGGGCAACGCCCTCCTCCGGACCTGGACCGCTTCGAGGGCCGAGGTGGCCGCCGCCACCTACCATTGCCACCCCTCCGGGGGCTTCCTCCAACTCGACATGCAGGACGAGGCCCAGGTCCGGGCCCTGCTCGAGGCCCATCACCCCGCCGTGGTCGCCGTCCCCGCCGCCAACCCCTTCGTGGACTATTGCGAGCTCCACCCGGCGGAGACCCGCCGGGTCAACGTGGACGGCACCCTCAACGTCGCCCGCGCCTGCAAGGACCTGGGCGCCCGGATGGTCTTCTACTCCTCGGATTACGTGTTCGACGGCCTCAAAGGAACCTATACAGAGGAAGACGCTCCGTGCCCCATCAACGAGTACGGCCGGCAGAAGGCGGAGGCCGAGCGCGGCGTCCTGGCCTGCGACCCCCGGAACCTGGTCCTGCGGACCTCCGGCGCGTACGGCTGGCAATGGGAGCCGAAGAACTTCGTCCTGCAGGTGCGCAAGAACCTGAGCGAGGGCAAGCCGATGCGCGTCGCGGCCTTGCGCTACAACCCGACCTATGTCGAGAACCTGGCCGAGATCACCGCGGCCCTCGTCGCCGCCGGAGCCGGCGGGATCTTCCACACCGTCGGCGCCGAGGAGGTCGCGCGCGACGAGTTCGCCCGGCGCGTCGCCCGGGCCTTCGGCCTCGACGCCTCGCTGATCCAGACGGTGCCCGCCGCCGAGTTCAAGTCCCCCACCCCTCGCCCGAAGCAGAGCAGCCTGATCACGGAAAAGGTCCGGCGCCTCCTCCCGGGCTGTCCGCCCATCGGCGTCGCGGCGGGATTGGAGCGGATGCTCGCGATGGAGCGGGAGTGGGCCGTCTACGCCCGGACCCTCCCCGACCCGGCCGCCAAGGTCTCTCCGAAATAAAGCCCCGGTGGCTTATTCGTCGGAGATTTGCTAATATTTTTCCTCGTCCATTCCCGGAGGATTAAAACCCGCTCATGATCAACGTTTCAATGAAGGCTATGTTGGAAGCCGGCGTGCACTTCGGTCACCAGACCCGCCGCTGGAATCCCAAGATGTCCCGCTTTATCTTCGGCGAGCGCAACGCCATCCACATCATCGACCTCCAGAAGACGGCCAAGGAGATCAAGAAGGTCGCGCAGTGGGTCTCCGACCAGGCCGCGGCCGGCAAGAAGTTCCTCTTCGTCGGCACGAAGAAGCAGGCCCAGGACATCCTGAAGGCCGAGGCCGAGCGCTGCGGCGCCTCCTACGTCTCCGAGAAGTGGCTCGGCGGCACGCTGACCAACTTCGCGACCCTGCGCAAGTCCGTCAAGCGCCTCGAGGAGATCGAGAAGTGGCAGACCGAGGGCATCTTCGCGGTGCTCCCCAAGAAAGAGGTCTCCCGCCTCAACAAGGAGATGAACAAGCTCAAGCGCAACCTCTCCGGCCTGCGCGGCCTGAACACTTTGCCCGACATCGTGTTCGTCGTCGACCCCGTGGAAGAGGACCTCTCGGTGCAGGAAGCCCGCAAGCTGGGCATTCCGATCGTCGCCGTCTGCGACACCGACTGCGATCCCGACCTGATCGACCATCCGATCCCCGGCAACGACGACGCCGCGCGCTCGATCAAGCTGTTCTGCCAGCTCGTCGCCGACGCCGTCCTCGAAGGGAAGGGCATCCTCGAGGCCGCGAAGAGCGCCGAGTCCGTCGCCGCCGCCGAGCAGGAGATGCTCGCCGCCGCCGCCGCCGAGACCGCCGAGGCCCAGACCGCCGACGTCGTCTACGCGACCGAAGAACCCGCCGCCGAGGCGGCGAATTAATATGGCCATCGCCGATTCCACTTCCCTGATCAAGGACCTGCGCGAGAAGACGGGCGCGGGCATGATGGACTGCAAGCGCGCGCTCGACGAGGCGAAGGGCAACTACGAGGAAGCCCTCGTCATCCTGCGCAAGAAGGGGATGGCCGACGCGGCCAAGAAGTCCTCGCGCGTGACCAAGGAAGGCGCGGTGGCCTTCAAGGTCGACGGCAAGGCCGGCGCGATCGTGGAGCTGAACTCCGAGACCGACTTCGTCGCCAAGGGCGCCGATTTCCAGGCGATGGTGAAGACCGTCGTCGAGAAGGCCGCGGCCGGGACGCTGAAGAGCGTCGAGGCCGCCAACGAGGAGTTCGTCAAGCCGATGGTCGGCAAGCTCGGCGAGAACATGGCCCTGCGCCGCTTCGACCGCTTCGAGCTCAAGGGCCCCGGCCTCATCGCCGGCTACGCCCACCAGACCGACCTCGCCGTCCCCGCCAAGAAGGGCGCGCTCGTCGAGATCACGACCTCCACCGAGGAGGCCGCCAAGTCCCCCGAGGTCGCCGAGCTCGCCAAGGAGCTCCTCCTCCAGATCGTCGGCTTCTCCCCCAAGTACCTCAACCGCTCCGAGGTCCCCGCCGCGGACATCGAGAAGGAGAAGGAGATCCACACCGAGATCCTCCGCAAGGAGGGCAAGCCCGAGGCGTCGATCCCCAAGATCATCGAGGGCAAGATCAACAAGCTGTTCTACCAGCAGTGGTGCCTCCTCGACCAGATCTCGGTGCGGGACAACAAGACCCCCGTCACCGAGTTCGTGAAGGCCGCCGGCGCCAAGCTCGGCGCGACCATCACGGTGACGCGGTTCGTCCGCTACCAGCTGGGCGAGTAGCGCTTCGAGGATGCCCTCGACCAGGAAGTACAAGCGAGTCCTCCTCAAGCTCTCCGGCGAGTCGCTGTGCGGCGAGAGCGCCCACGGCATCCGGCCGGAGGCCCTGCTGTCCATCTGCTCCGAGATCAAGCTCGCCCACGCGCAGGGCCTGCAGATCGGCATCGTGGTCGGCGGCGGCAACATCTGGCGCGGCGAGCAGGACCGCGGCGAGGCGATCTCCCGCGTGACCGCCGACTACATGGGCATGCTCGCCACGCTCATGAACGCCCTGGCCCTGCAGGACGCGCTCGAGAAGGTCGGCGTGCCGACCCGCGTGCAGAGCGCCGTCGAGATCAACAAGCTCTCCGAGCCCTACATCCGCCGCAAGGCGATCCGCCACTTCGAGAAGGGCCGCGTCGTCATCTTCGCGGGCGGCACCGGCAACCCGTATTTCACGACGGACA
Organism: Elusimicrobiota bacterium; assembly: GCA_016191335.1. Classification (GTDB taxonomy): domain Bacteria; phylum Elusimicrobiota; class Elusimicrobia; order UBA1565; family UBA9628; genus GWA2-66-18. The sequence continues at coordinate 6,685 of JACPOW010000003.1, forward strand.
CCGCCGCGGCGCTGCGCGCCGTCGAGATCGAGGCCGAGGTCGTCTTGAAGGCCACGAAGGTGGACGGCGTGTACACCGCCGACCCGAAGAAGGACAAGAGCGCCAAGAAGTTCGACAAGCTCACCTTCATGGACAGCATCAAGCAGCGCCTCAAGGTCATGGACACCACGGCCCTGACGCTCTGCATGGAGAACCAGATGCCCGTCGTCGTCTTCGACCTCGCGGTGAAAGGCAACATCGCCCGCGCGGTCGCCGGCCAGAAGGTCGGCACCCTCATCACCACGGAGTAACCCCATGGCCATCGACGCCGCCAACGCCGTGCTCGCACAGATGGAAGCCGCGATGAAGGAGCGCATCGCGCGCATGCAGAAGGAGATGTCGGTCATGCGCACCGGCCGCGCCAACCCGATGATGCTCGAGTCCGTGAAGGTCGAGGCCTACGGCTCCCTCGTCCCCCTCAAGCAGGTCGCCGCCGTCTCCGTCCCCGAGGCCCGCACCCTCGAGATCCGGCCCTGGGATCCCTCCACCTTGCAGGACATCGAGAAGGCCCTCCAGAAGGCCGACGTCGGCGCCATGCCCCAGAACGACGGCAAGATGCTCCGCATCTCCCTGCCGATGATGACCGAGGACCGCCGCAAGGACCTCGTCAAGCTCGTCAAGAAGACGGGCGAGGAGTTCAAGGGCGGCGTGCGCACCGACCGCCAGGACGGCCTCAACAAGATCAAGAAGTCCTTCCAGGCCAAGGAGATCACCGAAGACGACCTCCGCGCCCTCGAGCAGAAGGTCCAGAAGCTCACCGACTCCTTCACGAAGCAGATCGACGACTCGATCGTCATGAAAGAGAAGGAAATCACCACGATCTAGGCGCATGGCCCTGGATCCCGCGAAGCTCCCCCGCCACGTCGCCGTCATCATGGACGGCAACGGCCGCTGGGCGGCGAAGCGGGGCCTGCCGCGGGTCGCGGGCCACAAGGCCGGCGTGGACTCCGTCCGCGCCATCGTCCGCGCCGCGGGCGAGCTCGGCATCGAGACCCTGACGCTGTATTCCTTCTCGACGGAGAACTGGCTCCGTCCCGCGGAAGAGGTCGGCGAGCTCATGAAGCTCCTGTCGTGGGCGCTCAACAAAGAGACGCTCGAGCTCGACAAGAACAACGTCCGCCTCTCCGCCATCGGCCGCCTCGAGGCCCTGCCCGCCGGCGTGCGCAAGGAGCTCGAGGGCGCCATCGTCCGCCTCCAGCACAACGACGGCCTCAACCTCGTCCTCGCCCTGAACTACGGCGGCCGCCAGGAGATCCTCGACGCGGCGAACCGCGCCCTCGCCGCCGGCGCCAAGGCCCTGGACGAGGACGACATCGCGGAGAACCTCTATACGGCGGATTTGCCGGAACTTGATCTCATGATCAGGACTTCCGGCGAGATGCGCATCTCCAACTTCCTCCTGTGGCAGGCGGCCTACGCGGAGATCTACGTGACGCCCACGCTCTGGCCCGACTTCCGCAAGGAGCACCTCGTCGCCGCCCTCGAGGACTTCCAGAAGCGCGACCGCCGCTTCGGCGGGCTGTCGGCCAAGCCCTGAGGGCGGACGCTCTTCGATTGACATCGCGGAGGGTGCCTGCTACACTAAGCCCGATATCGATAGCTGGAGGACAAGATGAATCGAAGGAACAGATTCTTGATCGCTCTGCTGAGCCTCGGTTTATTCTCGTCACCATCGTTGGCTCAAACGTCCGCCTCGAAACCTGCGGAAGTGAACACGTCGGGGATCGTCGTCCTCAAAGATCTTCTGAAGGGATTGCCTAAAGATGATCGCGTGGAGTTCATGTTGAACCTCACCCTTTCCGCTGGGACCATCGTTTCCGTCTATACTGCTCCCCTTAAGCGTAGCCGGAACAAGGGCCAGGTAACCCAAATTCTGGATGCCCTCGCGGGAACGGATCCCCCGCCTTCGAATGGCCAACCCAAATCAGCTTCTGCGTCGCCGATGCGATTGGCCGATGTTCTTCAGGGCGTTCCTGAGGCCGTTCGCAATGAATTTCTTGACAGTCTCAGCTTTAAAGATGGGAGCGTCGTTTCGGCGCATGTCGGCGCGTTAAAGCGGGCAGTGGGAGACAAGAAGACCGTCGAAATCCTTGCCCTCCTTGCGCCGCCCATCGAGGGAATCCCTGGAAAAGAGCCTAAAGGATTATGCGGAAACGGCTGGTGCGATGACTCCGCCTGTACGGCGGTGAACTCGGCCCCTTTGAGCTGTCAGCCTCGAACTGATTGGCGCTGCCGTTCCACTTGCCGGTAGTCATCGCCTCCACGCGGTTCCGGCTAGTTCGAACCATCTGTGTCGGGTCCCTATTTACACTTGCAACGGGCTGTGAGGGATCCAAGACGCGTTTGCGGGTCGTTGCGGAATCAGTCAAGGCTGAGAATTCTCGTTCGGACTATTCTCCCTCCAGAGTTTTAGCGGCCGTCGCGAAGCTGGAAGATCGCGATGTGTCTCCGAGATCCCTTCAGGACAGCCGCGAATCCGATATACGAGGGATCTTTGATGCGTTGCGGTCCGCCGCATTGCATGACCCCGAGAGCCCCCGCTTACACAGGGAGTTCGTTGATGTCTTCTCGGAAATGGAGCGCCGAGGTATTGTGACGGAATACGATGCGCTCGCGGCTTACCGTGCTCATATGGGGGCGCGAGACTTCAAGGCGGCGGCCGCGCTGAGGATCCGATTCCCTTCCGTGATTCCTCCTGGGCCGGTCATCCCCTCGACGCCGACCGGATCGCCTCGTTCCGCCGGGGGGATCTACGATCTGGCGGATGGCTGGAAAAGAGTTGAGTTGAAATCCCTCCCCCCGACTGAATCTCCCCGTATCGTGATGACGATGTTCCCTGGTTGTTCGGTGTCGGAAGCTGCGATGGAGGAATTGCTGGCCGATCCGGAACTCGGCCCGGTGTTCCGGAAATTCGGGGTGTTGCTGTCTCATCGGTTCGATGCGGAAGGAATCCACCTTTGGCGCTCGCACTTCGGTTTCCCCTCGATATACATCGTTGAATCCAGCCGCTCTTTCCCTCAATTCAGTTTCGACTCGGCGCCGAGGTTCTACTTCATGCGCGGCGACCGGGTAGTGGATCAATTCGAAGGCTGGCGCACCGGCTCTAATGAATTAGCGGGAATCAACCGCTGGCGCAAAGCTTATCGGGCCATGCAGCCTTGAATCGCCTCTGGGCGCCGTAGCGCCCCTCATGATTTTGTAGAATCATAGAATGCTTCTTCCGCGCGTCCTGACGGCCCTCGTCGGGATCCCCCTGATGCTGTACCTGGTCCACGCCGGCGGCGCGGCCTACGGTCTTTTCGTCGTCGCCATCTCGGCCTTGTGCTGCTATGAGTACGCGCTGATGCTGCGCCTGGGCGGGCGCCCGGTGCAGTTCGTCCTGACCGTGGTCCTCGGAGCCGCCCTGGCCGCCTGCGCGGCCCTAGGCGGCCCCCTCTCCGTCGTGCTCGCGGCGGGCGCCGCGCTCGTCGTCCTCCTCGAGATGGCCGCCAGGACGCACTCCCTCGACCGCGTCGCGCTCACCTTGTTCGGCGCCCTGTTCGCGGGCTGGATGCCCGCCCACCTCGCCTTGATCCGGGGCGTGCGCCCCCACGGGGAGGGCTACGCCTTCCTGACCTTCGCCGCCGTCTGGGCCATGGACACCGCCGCCTACGCCGCGGGCCGCGGCTTCGGCCGCCACTCGCTGGCGCCGACCCTGTCCCCCAAGAAGACCTGGGAGGGCGCGGCCGCGGGCTTCATCGCGGCGATCGCCGTCAGCCTCGCCTTCCAGAGATTCATGCTCCACGAGTCCCTGTCCCCCCTCATGGCCGTCGTCATCGGCGTGCTCATCGGCACGATGGGCCAGCTCTCCGACCTCGCCGAGTCCATGGTCAAGCGCGAGGCGGGCGTGAAGGACTCAGGCTCGCTCCTGCCCGGTCATGGAGGCGTGTTCGATCGTTTTGACTCCTATATCCTCTGCGCCCCCGCGGTGTATTACGCGCTGACCCTGAGATGAAACGCATCGCGATCCTCGGCTCCACCGGTTCTATAGGAGTGAATGCTCTCAATGTGATCCGCGAGATGCCCGACATGCTCTCCGTCTTCGGCCTCTCCGCGCACTCCAACTCCGCCCTTGTGGCCGAGCAGGCCAAGGAGTTCAACGCCTCCGCCGTCTCCATGTTCGACCCCAAGGCCGGGGCCGACCTCAAGAACCGCCTCAACGGCCGCGCGAAGCACCTCGCCCCCGGCGTCGAGGGCCTGTGCGACCTGGCCTCCCACCCCGACGTGGACGTGGTCCTCACCTCCGTCGTGGGCGGCGTCGGCTTCGCCCCCCTGCTCGCGGCCATCCGCGCGGGCAAGATCATCGCGCTCGCCAACAAGGAGCCGATGGTGATGGCGGGCGCCCAGTTCATGCGCGAGGCCGAGCGCTGGAACGCGAAGATCGTGCCCGTCGACTCGGAGCCCTCGGCCATCTTCCAGTGCGTGCAGGGCCTCAACCCCGACCCGCGCGCCGCCGCCCCGCTCAAGACCATCCGGCGCGTCATCCTCACCGCCTCCGGCGGCGCCTTCGCCAAGTACACGGGCGACCTCTCCGAGGTCACGCCCGCCATGGCGCTCAAGCACCCCACCTGGAAGATGGGCAAGAAGATCACCGTCGACTGCGCCACCTTGATGAACAAGGGCTTCGAGATGATCGAGATCATGAACCTGTTCGGCCTGCGCCGCGACCAGGTCGAGATCGTCATCCATCCTCAGTCGATCTTCCACTCCGGCGTCGAGTTCTCCGACGGGTCGGTGCTGGCCCAGATGGGCGTGCCCGACATGAAGCTCCCGATCCAGTACGGCATGACCTACCCCGAGCGCGGCGTGCGCGTCGTCGAGCCTCTCGACCTGGTCAAGGCGGGCACCCTCGAGTTCCGCGCCCCCGATTTCTCCCGCTTCCCCTGCCTGGCCCTCGCCCGCGAGGCGGCCCAGAAGGGCGGCGGCCTGCCGGCGGTATTGAACGCCGCCGACGAGATCGCCGTCGAGGCCTTCATCGCCGGGCGCATCAAGTTCACCGACATACCGCGCGTGATCGAGAAGACGATGGCCGCGTACTCGCCGGACGGCGGCCTTCCGGGCTTCCAAGAGATCGTCGAAGTCGATGCCTGGGCGCGAGCCAAGGCCGAGGAAAACTGCAAATGAACTCACTCCTGTCGATACTCTACACCGTCGGAGCCAACGCCTTCGCGCTCGGCCTCGTCATCGTCCTGCACGAGTCCGGCCACTTCTTCGCCTGCCGCCGCCTCGGCGTGCGCGTCGAGAAGTTCGCCTTCGGCTTCGGCCCCGAGCTGCTCGGCTTCACCGACAGCGTCGGCACCCGCTTCTCGCTGTGCGCGATCCCGTTCGGCGGCTTCGTCAAGCCGGCCGGCGAGGACCCCACCGTCGAGGGCGCGGAGACCCCGAAGGCCGACGAGTACTTCGGCCAGAACTGGGCCCGGCGCCTGGTCATCGTCTACGCCGGCCCCGCGATGAACTACGTCCTCGCCTTCGCGCTGTACACCGGCCTGATCTGGGGCAAGGGCATGCCCGAGGCGTCCAAGGAGCCGGTCATCGGCAACATGATGGTGGGCTTCCCCGCCGACAAGGCCGGGATCCTCATCGGCGACAAGGTCACCGCCTTCGGCGGCCGCGCCCTGACCGGCTGGGAGGACCTCGCCAGCTCCATCCATCTCTCGGCCGAGAAGGAGATCACCTTGTCCGTCGTGCGCGACGGCAAGCCCCTCGAGATCAAGGTCGTGCCCAAGAAGGACGAGTCCGGCACGCGCGGCGTGATCGGCATCATGCCCAAGGCCGAGTACAAGTCCGTCGGACCCCTCGCGGCGGGCCGCGAGGCCCTGAGATTGTGCTGGACGCAGAGCAAGCAGACCGTGACCGTCATCGCCGGCAAGCTCTGGAAGCGCGAGCGCCCCGACCTGGCCGGCCCGGTCGGCATCTTCCAGATGGTCTCCCGCGCCTCCCGCGCCGGCTGGGAGGAGTTCGTGTTCCTCATCGGCTTCATCTCGGTGGCCATCGGCTTCTTCAACCTCCTCCCCCTCCCGCTCCTCGACGGCGGCCACGCCATGTTCTACTGGTGGGAGGGCCTGCGCGGCAAGCGCGCCTCCGTCGCCGTGATGGAGAAAGCCAACACGCTCGGCATCGCCTTCCTGATGTCCCTCCTCGTGTTCGCGACTTATAACGACGTCCTCCGCATCCGCACCGAACGCGCCAACAAAGCTGAAAAGGCGGTCGAACTCACGAAATAGGACACCGGGGTCAGGCACGCAAATTCGTCGATTACTTTCCGAGAATTCAACGAATTTGCGTGCCTGACCCCAAACAATCTATGAAACTATCGAAATACCTCCTTCCCACCCTTCGTGAGGCGCCGTCGGACGCGGACAACGTGTCGGCGCAGCTGATGCAGCGCGCGGGCATGATCCGCAAGGTCGCGTCGGGCATCTACGACTGGCTGCCGCTCGGGTTGCGCGTGCTGCGCAAGGTGGAGCGGATCGTGCGCGCGGAGATGGACGGGATCGGCGGCATGGAGGTCGACCTCCCCGTGATCCAGCCGAAGGCTCTATGGGAAGAGACGGGCCGTTGGCCCGTCTACGGCAAGGAGCTTCTGCGCATCAAGGACCGCAAGGACGCGGAGTTCTGCTTCGCCCCGACCGCCGAGGAGGTCGTCACCGACCTCGTGCGCCGCGAGGTCCGTTCCTGGCGCCAGCTGCCGACGATGCTCTACCAGATCGGCCGCAAGTTCCGCGACGAGATCCGCCCCCGCTTCGGCGTGATGCGCGCGCGCGAGTTCATCATGAAGGACGCCTACTCCTTCCACGCCGACGAGGCGGACGCCAACGCGTACTACAAGACCATCTACGAGGCCTACAAGCGCGTGTTCCTCCGCTGCGGCCTCAGGTTCAAGCCCGTCCTGGCGCAGGCCGGGGCGATCGGCGGCTCCTTCTCCCACGAGTTCATGGTGCTGGCCGAGACGGGTGAAGAAACGATCGTGTCGTGCACGAAGTGCGACTACGGCGCCAACATCGAGCGTTCCGAGATCAAGGACGCGTTCAAGGCGCCCGACGCCGCGGCGTTCAAGCCGCTCACCGAGTTCGACACCCAGGGCAAGACGACCGTCGCCGACGTGGCGGCGCTGGTAAAGCGCTCGTCAACCGAGTTCCTGAAAACCCAGCTTTATATGATCGACGGCAAGGTCCCCGTCATCGCTCTGATGCGCGGCGACCACGAGCTTCACGAGGCGAAGCTCGCCGCCGCCGTCGGCGCCCCGAACCTGTACCGCGCGACGCCCGCGCAGTACGAGCAGGTCATGGGCTGCAAGGTCGGCTTCGGCGGCCCTCAGGGCCACCCCGGCGTGGCCATCTACGCCGATTTCTCGACGAGGTCCGTGCTCAACGGCGTGAGCGGGGCCAACAAGGACGGCCTGCACACCGACAACTTCAACATCGCCCGCGAGCTCCCGGAGATCAAGGGCTTCTTCGACCTCCGCACCGCGACGCTCGAGGACCCCTGCCCCGCCTGCGGCGGCAAGACCGAGTTCTTCAAGGGCATCGAGGTCGGCCACACCTTCAAGCTCGGCACCAAGTACTCGAAGTCGATGAAGGCCGAGTACCTGGACAAGGCGCAGAAGCCCCAGGTCATGATCATGGGCTGCTACGGCATCGGCGTCTCGCGCGTCGTCGCCGCCGCCATCGAGCAGGGCCACGACAAGGACGGCATCGTCTGGCCCTCCGAGATCGCCCCCTTCCAGTGCGCCGTGGTCGTCATCGACGAGAACGACGACGCGCGCGTGCGCCCCGCCGTGGACAAGCTCGTCAAGGAGCTCGAGGCCAAGGGCCTCGACGTCCTCGAGGACGACCGAGACGGCAAGCCGGGCGTGAAGTTCAAGGACATCGACCTGATCGGCATCCCGCACCGCTTCGTCATCTCCAAGCGCATGCTCGACGCCGGTCACGTCGAGTACAAGAAGCGCGGCGACGCGGCCGCGGTCAACTGGGGCCTCGACGAGGCCGCCGGCAAGCTCGCCGACCTGCTCAAGGGCGCCGTCGCCGTCGCTTAAGGCCGCGTTGACTCCCGAGCGTCTCTCGCGCGCCTGCCTGGTCTGCGGCCTGCCGTTGTCCGGCGCGCTGGCGTCCGTGCTGTCCCTGGCGGGAGTCAGGCGCAGCTCCCGCAACCCCAACTGCTGCACCCGCTGCAACGTCCACATCGAGGAAGGCCGCCTCGTCGAGCTGACGATGGTCTTCGCGGACCTCTCCTCGTTCACCGAGCTCACCGCCCGGCTCGGGGCCGAGTCGACCTATGAGGTCGTGGACAATTACCTGCGCGCCGCCGCGGGCGTGCTGACCGCCCACGGCGCGTTCATCGACAAGTACATCGGCGACTGCGTCATGGCCTTCTTCAACGCCCCCGTCAAGCGCGAGGACCACGCCGCGGCCGCCGTCGAAGCGGCGCGGGGGCTCCAGCTCCGGCTTCCCGCCCTGTCGAAGGAGCTGGGGCACGAGCTGCGCGCCTCGGTTGGGATCGCGACGGGCTACGCCCGCGTCGGCCGCCTGGGCTCCGACGACGTCAAGGACTACACGGCGATCGGCGACGTCGTCAATCAGGCCGCGAGGCTGCAGGCGCAGGCGCGCGCCGGCGAGATCCTCGTCGCGGAGAACGTCTACGCCCGCGTCGCCGGGCGCTATCCGGGCGTGCCTCGCGAGGTGCTCGTGCTCAAGGGCTTCCGCGAGCCGAGCGCGGCCTACCGGCTCAAGGCGGACGGCACCGCGGGCTTCGCCCTCTGGCTGGACCATTCGCCGCTCCGGCTCCCCCTTCTCGTCGCCGCGGCGGCGGCCGCGGCGGCCAGCCTGGCGCTGGCCGCGCGAGAGCACGCTCAGCGCCGCGCGCTCGAGCTCAAGCACGGCTGCGTCGTCGTCACCCCGTCCGAGAAGCGCCGGAACCTGCTGGTGGCGGCCCTCTCCTTCGCCGCGCTGCTCTTCGTGGGGATGGAGCTCGCCCTCCACTCTCCGGAAGGCGCGGAGTTCCGGCGCTCGATCGATCTGCGGGCGCCGGGCGAGCGCTGAAGCGGAGCGGGTTCAGCGCGCCGGCTCGCGGCGCAGGACCATCGTCAGCAGGGTCTTGAAGAAGCGCACCCGGTCGAAGGGGACCTGGGCGTCGACGAAGGGCGTCAGGTGGTCCACCCCCGGGACGGAGACGTGGGCCATGCCCGGCAGGACGGCGCTCGCCGCGGGCACGAGGATGTCGTTGCGCCCGCCGCGCCGTGAGACCGCGTCCCAGGCCCACTTCGCCAGCGGATTGACGAGACCCAGCCAGCGCGGCGCCGAGGTGTCCACCCAGCTCGCGAAGGCGACGACGGGCACGGCCCGCAGGACGGCGGCGATGGCCCGCCGGTGGCGCCGGTGGTACGCGCGGGCGCCCTCGGGGGTCATGGCGCGCACGGTCTTCCCGGTCCCGCCGAAGAAGCGCAGAACGGAGGCCGCCCCGCCGACGCCCGGCAGCCCCGCGACGTGAGAGCCGAGGAACGGCGTCTGCACCGGCGCCCAGCCGCGCACGCGCGCGCGCAGGTCCGGGCGCGTGACCAGGGCATGGAGCAGGAGGTTCCCGCCCATGCTGTGCGTCACGGCGATGACGGGCTTGTCCGACGACTCGATGGCGCGCGCGATCACCGGCGCGTTGTGCTCGACGCTCTGCAAGGTGTGCACGTCGGCGAGCTCGTAGTCGATCTCCATCCGCTCGAGCCAATCGATCTGGTCGCCGAAGTAGCGCCGCCCCGGCCAGAGCGCGTGGTCGCCCAGGCGGATGAATGCGCCGGAGAAGAAGCCGGGCACCAGCAGGACCTTGTACTTGCGCAGTTCGCGGAGCTCCGGAGCGTCGGCCGCGCGCAGCGAGGCGCCCGGCGGTGCCTCCATCAGCGACAGGTACTCGGCGGTGACGTCCCCCTTCGCGGCCGGAACGGCGCCGTCGAACGCGGCGGTCAGCCCCTCGGCCGGGGCCGCGGCGCCCGCCTTGGGCTGGAGGGCCTGCCCGAGGCGGCGGAGGTCCGCGGCGGCGGGGAGGGCGGGCGCGGCCTTCGCCGCGGGCCGGGAGGGCGAGGCGGCGGCCGCCGCGATCGCCGGCTTCAACGCGGACGGAGAAGGGGCCGCGAGCGCCGGGGCGAGGAGGAGCGGCCCGGACGGGAGCGGGCCAGGGGCGGAGCCGAGAGGCGCGCTGAAAGAAACGGTCAGTCCGGACGCGCCGATCGCCGCTCCCGCGACGGGGGCGCGGCCCGAGGCCGGGACGATGGCGAGAGGCGCCGCGCCGGCGAAAGAGGGCAAGGCGGCCAGCGCGAGGAGGAGGCGCGCGAAAAAATCCACGTCCTAGATGATAGCGCGGGGAAGCGGCCTCGTCATGGGCCGATGGTCCCGGCGGCGCCGTCTTTGGTCCCTAGGCCTTCTTCGGCGTCCAGGCGGAGCCGAGCATCTCGGGTGTGAAGTCCAAGGACATCGGCCTGATCGGCATCCCGCGAGCGAACCGCCCCCGCTCAGTCCGGCAGTGCGCCGGCGTCCATCTTCATGTTGAGCGGATCGTCGATCGACTTCAGGGCGGCCGCGGCTTCCTTCCGCACGACCTCCTCCTTCTCGCTCGCGGCGAGCTTGAGCAGGGCGGGCTTGGCCCGGTCGCTGGCGATCCTCCCGAGCGCGCGCGCCGCGAGGGCGCGCGCGAGCTTGCTCTCGTCGGAGAGCGCCGGGACGAGGGCGTCGACGGCCTTGGGGCTGCCGATCAGCCCGAGCGCCTCGATGGCGCTGCCGCGCGCCTTCGGGTCGGGATCGCCGAGGGCCTTGATCAGGGGTTCGACGGCTTTCTCGTTCTCCGGCCGGCCGAGGCTCAGCGCGGCGCGCGCGCGCGCTTCGGGATCGGTGCCGGCGAGGGCGGCGAGAGCCGCGTCATCGGGGTCCAGCGGCGCGGCGGCCGAGACGGCAGCGGGGCGCGGCGCCGGCCGGACGGTGCAGCCGTTCTCCATGTTCGGGGGATGCTTCAGGTTCCCGGAGAAGAAGGAGATGAAGGACTCGTACTCGGCGGACGCGTTCGCGTCGCGCGTCTCCTGGTCGGCGTAAGGGAGCCGGCCGTCCGCTTCGACGGCCGTGCCGGGGCCCAAGAACATGTGCCCGCGCCAGATCTGCGCGCCGCCGGCGCTGTCGAAGACCTGGGCGACGGCGTCCCGCTCATACGGCGCACGCGTCGCGTTCGGCGTTCCCGGCGTCCTCAGCCGGTCCGACAGGAAATCGCCGAGCGCCTCGCCTCCGGTCCCCCGGGAGTACTTTTCCCCGCTCCAGTCCCTGACCCAGAACACGAGCACGCCGAGACGCGCGTCGCGCCGGGGCAAGCGGGAGACCAGCCCGGAGGTCACCTCGGCTCCGTTGGCCCACTTCCGCGGGGACGGCGCCGACAGCAGGGCGTGGGGCATCTTCTCACGGGCCTCGGCGTGCCCCATCACCTGCCAGCAGCCGCTCTCGCGCAGGCGCTGCTCGATGTTGCCGAGGAGCATCTCCTGGGCGGCGGAGAACTTCGTGCTCCCGGAGACGACGACGAGATGAGTCAGCCCGCGGTAGGCCGCCGGGTCGACGGCCTCGGCCTTCGGCTTCGGGAAGAGGACGTCGAGAAGGGCGGCTCGAGCGGCCGGCGCCGAGAGCGCGAGGATCAGGAGGGCCGTGCCCAGGCGCGTCACGCTACGCCTTCTTCGGTGTCCAGGCGGAGCCGAGCATCTCGGGCGTGTAGCCCGGAGGCACCGTGCCCGCGGTCGCGTAGCGGTACAGCACGCACAGGTAGATCTGGCCCGCGACGCCGAGGGCGTAGGTGAAGGCGAACGCGAAGGCGAGCCAGGCCAGCATCCCGGCGATGAAGGGCGCGAAGGACTGGGACGCCCAGCCCGCCCAACCGGCGAGGCCGCCGACGACGAACAGGCTCGTCACGACGATGACGCCGCCGATCTGCAGGCCCGCGTAGCCGGCCAGGGCTTCCCCCCACGCCTTGCGGATGACGCCGGCGGAGAGCTTGACGGCCTCGATCGGGTTCTCCGCGCGCTCGTCGAGCACGAGGACGGGGATGACGAACACGGAGGCCACGCTCCAGGCCGTGCCGATGAGGCGGACGACCCAGCGCCCGAAGAAGCCGAAGCGCTCCTCGAGGGCCTTGATCAGCAGGCCGACGACGCCCGCGAACAAGGTCCACATCAGGATGGGCTTTATCTTGGTCAGGGCGAACTGGATGCCCTCGGCGACCGAGACCGGATTGCCGTCGAGCGCGTCGAAGATCTCGTGGACGAAGGCCACGTTGAAGAAGGTGGCGAGGAACATGGACAGGAAGTAGGCGAGGGCGAAATAGGCGAGGGCCTGCTTCGACAGGGCGTAATGCTGCTTGCGTCCCTTCATCAGGTCGATGGCGTCGGGCTCGCTGGCGACGACGAGGCGGGAGCCGACCTCCGCCCAATGCTCCGCCGTCCGGTAGCCGTGCTGGGACGGCTGGAACACGATCGGGGTCATGAACAGCAGGCCGATGACGCAGGTGAGCGCGGCGGTGGCGGCCGGGAAGAGGAGCAGGCGGGGGTTGGCCCGCATCACCGAGAACGAATTGCCGAGCAGGACGAAGCCGTTCTTGAAGCGGTCGAAGAGGTTCATAGGCGAAGTATACCCCCGCTTGTGTTTTTGCGCCACTACCAGACGCGAGCGAGGTCCACGCCGCGTCGTTATCCGCTGCCTCAGCGATGTTCGAAGGAGATCGTCGAATAGAAGTTCGCGGTCGCCTTCAACTGCTCGGTGAAGATATCCTCCACTCTCCTCTTCAGGGGGCGCGCGCGTTGGACTCCGGTACTTACCACGCCTTTGACTCCCATGAGATTCAGGCTCGTGAGCTTGCTTTTGAATTCCCCGGTCCGCGCGGTGGAGAGGCTGGTCAGCGGCGGAAGTTCTTCGCGAGATGCCACTATGTAGACCGTTTCGGTGCCTGTGGCCGTGTCGAGCTCGAAGAGGTCGGTCTCGTTGGGGACCCAATGCTCATCCCCGGCGAGCAGGAAGTTCGATCCGGTGTGGAAATCCGGATTCGGGAACAAGCGGCTGACCTTGCCCCTCGAATCGGCTTGGTATACGTAGACCCAGCAGTCCTGCGCCGGCCTTAGATAGAGCCCGTAGCTGTTGCGCTCGGTCAAGGTCATCCCCTCATGGACGAGCCGGAGCTTGTTGTCCTCCGCGCCCTTGTAGACCAGCGCGGCTTCCATGGCGATGCTCTCCGCGGCCTTCTCTTGCCGGTGGATCAAGCGTTCGAGGCCGGGAGTCAGCTTCCAGTGAGTCTTTCCGGAGGCCTTAACCGAGCCGTCGGAGGCTTTGATCACTTTGGCCGTCACGGCGACCTCGTCGTCGACGACCTCGTAGCTGCCGGAGACGAGGTAATCCATCCCGGCCATCCTCCTCAACCCCTCGATCAGTCGTGGATTCTCCCCCCATGAGTCGACGTCGTCCATGATCCGGACGAGTTGGGTCCGTTCGACGATCGCATAGCGCTCACCTGAGGCCCTTCTGCGAACCAGCTCCGCGGAGAGCTTTTCGGCGACCAGACGGCCGAAATCGGATTTGAACGTCTTGTCGCTCGACGCGGGGATGAAATCCAGCACGCACAGCTTCCCGTCCAGTCCGCGGATCGCCGGAAGGACGTCCAGGGCGACCTCGGCGATTCCCGCGTCGATACTCTCGACGTTAGAGGGGGTTTCCTGCACGCGCGTGGGCGCGGTGCAGGCGGCCGCGATGATGGCGGCGACGATCAGCCGGAACAGTTTCATTCGTTCTCCTTAGGTTGCGGCGGCGGTCAATGTCCCATCACGATGAACGGGGCCCAGTAAAAGGGGTCGTCGTATCCGTCATCCCGGATCTTCGTGCGAGCGGCCTTAGCCGCCTCCCGCTGAGTCCTGCCGTCCTTGAGGGCGCTGAAGTATTCCGCCGTGTACCGCGTCGTCGATTTTTCGGCCACGCTCCAGAGGCTGACGAGCACGTTCTTGGCGCCGGCGTATTGGAACGCGCGACCGAGGCCCATGACGCCCTCGCCGCTCAACTGGCGTCCCAAGCCGGTCTTGCACGCGGTCAGCGCGACGGTCTCCGCGTTCAGGCTCAGGTTCATGACCTCGCTCGCGCCGAGGAATCCGTCCTCTTCCTGCCCATTGCCGAGTTGTCCGAGCACGAGGGCGGGCTCCCGGACGTAAGGGACGTCGGAGTCCAAGATGCCGTGAGTCGCGAAGATCAAAGTGCGGTAGCGGCTCAGGTCTTCGTTCTTGACCCTGCGCTCGACGGCGTCCGATCCTTCGAGGATGACGATGTCGTCGCCGAATAAGCGCTGGATGTCCGCGGCCATCGCTCCAGTTTCCGGCAGACGCGCGAAGACGCCCTCCTCCCGCGTGCCCTTCACGCCCATGAGCCCTTCCAGGGCGCCGCGCCTCCGCGCCTCCCGTCCTGCCGGGGCGTCGGAGACGAGTCTCGCCGCCGCCCGTCGCGGATCGGCCCTCGAGAAGATCGGATCCGCGAGCACGAAAACTCCGGAAGACGCGCTGTTACCGCGCGACAAAACTCGGCCCAACGTCAAGGCGGTCGCGGATTGCGCGTAAGTGATGTCGTAGTCGTCGGCCACGAATCGTCGGGCCGCTGACCCGGCTTGAGCCGGCTTCGCGCTGAGGGCGCCGAAGGGCAGCAAACCGAGAATCTGGTCCGGTACGACGACGACCTTCGCGGTCCGGGGCACGAGGGCCTCCCCGTCCGCGGCCTTGGCCTCGAAGGCCGGGCTCAGCAAGAGGTTGCGTAGCCTCGCGGCGGCACGGTCGTCGTAACCGTGGACGAGCTTCCCGTCGACGAGGCGCGGCGCCTCGAAAGGCCTGCGGAAGGCCGCGACGAGGGCCTTGAGGTCGTCCCTTGCGATCGGGATCTTGAAGATCTTGAGCGGCTTTCCGGGCGCGAGGACGAAGAGCAAAGTCTCGGTCCTGGTCACCTCGTACTCCAGGAGGACCTCGTCAGGTTCGAGGCGCACCTGCTCAGCCTTCAACGGCTCCGGGTAGCGGAACGACGCGTATTCCGGGTATTCGTGGCGCAGGCGTGCGATGAGCCGGGCGCGCCCGGCCTTCTCCCGCTCGATCTCTCCGTTCAAACGCTCACGGCGCGCGGCGTCCCCGCCCCGGAAGGCGGCGTCCGTCTGCGTGTACAGCGCGGCGAGCCGGTTCGCGCTCGCGGACTCGGCCTTCGCCAACTCTTCGGGGATCTTCGCGTCCGAGCCGATGCGGCCCGCGAGGCCCTCGATGAAGGTCCGCGCCTTCGTATTTTCGGACCAATAGAAAGCGTCGTCGGCGCCGGCGGCGACGCGGACGCGTCCCTCGTAAGCTTCTATGCGCGGAAAGACGTAATTGCCGGAGAGGAAGTGAGTCCTCGCGGAGAACGGGAGCATGTCGCGCTCGTGCTCGAGCGTCGAGATCGCGCCCTCGAACGCGCGCCTCGACTCGCGAGCGTCGCCGATTCCCTCGTGGGCCAATCCCAACCCCGTGTAATAGGCGAAGACTTCCTGGGCTCGCCCGGAATCCTTCGCACGGTCGAAACCGCGCTGGAAGTCGATCTTTGCGTCCGCGTTCATTCCCTTCGCCAGATGGTACTGACCTAGACGCGAAGGGTCGTTCAGCCGCGTGAAGATGTCGAGCGCCTCGGGCAGGCGCTTTTGCGACAGGTAGACGTCGGCGATATGAGCATCAAGGCCCTTTGTCGGGTTGCCGAGGCCTTCCGTAATCCGCCGGGCCTCCTCGAAGCTCGCCAGGGCCCCGTCGGGATCGCCTTGCGAGGCTTGGATTTGGCCGATCTGCGAGAGGACGGAGGCTTCTCCGGATTTGGTCGCGATACCCTGGTAGGATTTCAAGGCTTGCTCATAATACACGAGAGCGCTCGATTCGTCGCCCAGAGCGTGGTATTCGCTTCCGATCGCGCTCATCGTTTCGATGGATTCGGCCCCTCCGACGCGCCGATGGATCTCGAGTGCTCGTTCGAGGACATCGAGGGCTTTCGCGTGCTCTCCCAGCTCGCGATGCAGATTGCCGAGCAAGGTCAGCGCCATGGCCTCGCCGTTCTTGTTGCCGATCCCGTGCAGACCCGCCGCGGCGGCCCCGGCCGCCGCCAAGGCCTTTGGGTACTCCCCCCGATTTTTATGGAGGTTGGCGATGAAGACTTGCGCGCGCGCCACGCCGTTGCGATCCCCTATCTCCGTTTTGACGCGCAGGCCGGCCTGGCAATGGGCGAGCGCCGCGTCGTAATCCTGGCGCATGCCGTAGAGCACGCAGCGATTGATGTGCACGTTGCCTTGGCCGGACTTGTGGCCGAGGGTCCGGTAGCCTTCGAACGCCTCGTCGTAATACTTCAGGGCGTTCGGATAATCGTCGAGGTTGGAGTAGCAGAGGCCGATGTTGAACAAGTCGTTGGTCGCGGAATTCAAGTCGCCGTGCTGGCGGCTGATCGTCAAGCCTTCTTTCAGGGATACCAGGGCCTTGCGGAACTCTCCGCGAGCCAGGTAAATGAGCCCTATGTTGGCGACGGTGCTGCCTTGGGAGGCTCGGTCGCCGACCTCCTGGAAGATCTTCAATGCCTGGGTGTAGTACTCCAGCGCTCTCGGGAGATCGCGCTGCATCATGATATTCCCTTTGTTGTTGAGCGCGTAAGCCTCCCCCCACCTGTCGCCGGCGTCCCGGTTGAGCTGGAGCGCTACATCGAACTGCTCGACCGCCTTGGGAAAGTCTCCCATGTTGAAATAGGCCGTTCCGACGTCGAGGCTGATGGAGGCTTCGAGAGTGCGGTCGCCGATGCCGCGGCTGAGGGCGGCGGCTCGCTGGAGGGACTCCAAGGCGCGGGAATAAGCGCCCGTGTTCGAATAGAGTTTGCCGAGTTGCTGATGGAACACGGCGACCGAGCGGCGGTCCTTTTGGCTCTCCGCCAGTTCGATGCCCTTGGTGTACTCGGCCGAGGCTCCGGCGACGTCGCCCCGGCGTTCCTTCTGAAGCCCGGCTTCCCTTATGGTCGACAGCCTCGGATCGGCGGCGAACGCGGGGAGCGCGAGGAGGACGAGGAGCGCCCCCGAGAAGATCGTCCGGGCGCGACTCGGCGGGCTCTGGCGCTGGCGCATCGCTGGCGCAGTATAACCCCTGTAACTATACCCCGCAAGTCCTTGACATCTCCAAGTTCACGGGGTTTTGAAGCACCACGCTGACAACGGCATTTGAACGGAATGGCGCCTGCGGCGCCAGGGTTTTCGCTTCGCGAAAACCTGGGTGGGAATCGTTCATGGGGCCCCTCCAGCCAGACGAGGACTTG
>JACPOW010000109.1 GCA_016191335.1 Elusimicrobiota bacterium
GGTCCCGGCCGGCGGCGGCGGACGCGGACGCGCCGGTCTCGGGCTTGGCCAGCGCCTGCAGCGCGGGCGCGGCGGCGAGGACCTTCTCCGCGATCGCGGCGGCGGGCGTGACGGGCCTGAGCTCGGCGGGAGCGGCGGCGACGGGCGCGGCGAGCAGCGGCGTGGCGGTGAAAGCGGAGGGCGCCGACAGGGACGGCGCGGACAGAGAGAGGACGGGCGCGGCCAAGGACGGCATGGGCGCGTTCATGGACCCGAGGCCGAGCTGCGGGGCGGCGGTGACGGGAGCCGCGCGGCCGGCGACGGTCTGCGCGAAAGCCTGCTGCGCGTCGAGCCCCACGGAGAGGACGACGAGCGCGGCGGAAAGGACGATGCGGACGAGGCGGTTGAGGCGTCGGGCCATGCGAGGTTTTCTCCCTACTGCTGGTCTAACGTCTGCACCTATTGTACCCGGCTCCCCCTCTCCCGCCCTGGGCCGTACGGGGAAGCGCCGCGAGGCATTGGTCCTGGGTCCAAGGGACTAGGCCCGCGGAGGCGGGCGGGCTGCGCGGGATGACAAGGCTTACTTATGGGCCTTTGGGCCCAGACCGGCCTGGGTCCGATGGCCCAAGCGCGGACCGAAGGACCCGGCTAATAATAGGTCTATGAGACCCCTCCGCCCCGCCCTCGTGATCCTCGCCCTCCTCATCGCCTCCGCCGCTCGCGCGCAGTTCTGCCCGCTCGACGCCGGCGACGTCGTCCAGAAGATCGTGGCCTGCAAACCGGGCGTGAGCACGGACAGATGCCGCGCGCTCGCGCAGAGCGTGGGCTGCTCGGTCGTGCGCGAGCTGCCCTCGATCAACGCGATCGTCATCGAGCTGCCAGCCTTCAAGGCCGACGTCGCAGAGACGAAGCTGATGGCCACGAACTTCGTGGACCTCGTCGAGACCGACAGGGTCGTCAACTGGCTCAAGGCCGTGACCGTCGCCCCGCCCGCGGCCGCGCCGCAGTTCGAGTTCGGCGAAGGCGTGCGCGACATCCTCAAAAAGATCACCGCGATCAAGCCGGTCGCGGTCGCCGACCCCGAGCAGCCGTGGGGCATCCGCCGCGTCAACGCCGAGGCGGCCTGGACCTCGCCGCGCGGTCAGGGGCAGGGCGCCGTCGTCGCCGTCATCGACACCGGCATCTCCCGCAGCCACCCGGACCTCGCGGGCGTCGTCCTGGGCGGCTTCAACGCGCTCGACCCCAAGAAGCCCGACGCGTGGGACGATGACCAGGGGCACGGCTCCCACGTCGCCGGCACCCTCGCGGGCAAGCGCGACGGCAAAGGCATCGTCGGCGTGGCGCCGCTGGCCAGGCTCTACGCGGTGAGGGTCCTCGACGCGGACGGCAACGGCGGCTTCTCGAGCGTCATCGCAGGCA
>JACPOW010000108.1 GCA_016191335.1 Elusimicrobiota bacterium
AAAAAAAACCCCGCGCCCCCGTGACGAGGGCGCGGGGTTCTTCTTGGGTCTCTAGAAGTCGTCCTTGGACGGGGCCGCGGAGCCGGCGGGCTTGAGCGAGAACAGGTACTCGACGACGTCGTCGATCTCCTTCGCGCTCAGCTGATCGCCCCACTTCGGCATCTGCAGCATGGGCGGGGGGAGCTTGGAGTCGTTGGGGATCGGCACCGCGCCGCCCTTGATCTTCTCGTGCAGCTCGGACTTGCTGTAGCCCTCGGTGACCTTGCTCAGGGAGTTGACCAGGCCGCCGGCGACGTTGTTGTTCGGGTAGCCGCCGTAGCCGTCCTTGGCGTGGCAGGACACGCAGCCGACCGAGTTGAAGATGATCTTGCCGCGCTCGGGGGCGGGCAGGGCCTTCGCCGCCTCGGTCTCCCAGGGCTTGACCTTCCAGGCCTGGCTCTTCTGCGCCGACAGGTACGCGACGAGGTCGGCGCGGGTCGAGTCCTTCAGGTTGAAGTTGGGCATGACCGTCTTCGGGTTCCAGGCGTGCGGGTCCTTGAGCCACTGGTCGATCCAGGCGGAGGACTTGCGGAAGCCGAGGTTGGTCAGGTCGGGGCCCCAGTTGTGCCCCTTGTCGCCGATCATGTGGCACTTCACGCAGCCGAGGCCGTTGAAGTCGCGCTCGCCGCGGGCGATGGGATCGGCGAGGTCGGGCTGAGGCGAGCAGGCGGCCACGGCGAGGAGCAGGGCGGGTAGGATCCAACGGTTCATGTCAAACGCCTCCGAAGAGTATCATGCCGAAGATGAGCGGAAGGAAAGCGAGCGAGGCCAGGAACAGGCGGCGGTTGTCGGCCACGGTCATCGTCCAGCTCGCGCGCAGGCCGAGCAGGAGGAAGGACCCGGACACGGCGAAGGCGCCGATGGCGTAGCCGGGGCGGGCCAGGCCGACCAAAGCCGGGGCGATGGTCGCGGGCAGCAAGGTGAACGAGTGGACGGCGATCTGGATCGCGGTCGTCCCGCCGCCGGGGTGCACGACGGGCATCACCTTGAAGCCGGCGCGGGCGTAGTCCTCGCGGTAGATCCAGAACAGGGCGAGGAAGTGGGGGATCTGCCACAGGAACTGGATGGCGAACAAGGTGAAGGCGCGCGCGTCGAGCGGCCCGCCCGCGGCCACCCAGCCGATCAGGGGCGAGGTGGCCCCCGCGGCGGCGCCGATCCAGGTCGTCTGCGGCGTGACCTTCTTGAGCGGCGTGTAGACGAGGACGTAGAGGACGATGGTCGCGGCGGTGAAGGCCCCGGCCGTCGCCCCGCCCGCGGCCCAGACGATGGCGGGGCCCGCGGCGGCGAGGACCAGGCCGAAGGCCAACGCGGCGTTCGGGGAGATCCGGCCCGTGGGCAGGGGGCGGCCGCGGGTGCGGTGCATGATGCCGTCCTCGGCGATCTCCAGGCGCTGGTTGAGGGCGCCGCAGGCGGCCGCGGCGAGCGAGGACCCGAGCATGACGAGGAACAGCGAGGCGGTCGCCGTCCCGCCCGCCAGGGCCCAGCCGAGCCAGACGGTCAGCGCCACCATCAGCGCGATGCGCGGCTTGGCGAGCTGGAGGTAAGCCTTCACGGCGAGCGGGATCGCGGCTTTCATCCGCCGGTCTCGTCGGCCGGGCGGTCCTTCTCGACCTTGTAGAGGAGCCAGCCGATGCCGCCGACCATGGTCATCGTGACCGTCAGGAGCACGATGATGCCCCACCAGAAGCCGTCGATGAGCCCCTTGTTGGCCTGCGAGCCCCCGAAGCACACCGCGCACGCCGACGCCGCGCGGGGGAGCAGCGCGGTCAGCAGGGCGAGGCCCAGGAGGGCGGGCTTCACGCGGGCAGCCTCACCGAGCGGACGTGCCAGACGAAGTAGGCGACCGAGGCGGCCGCGCCGGCGAGGCTGGACCACAGCAGCCACGGCGTCTTGAGCGCGGTCGGGTTCCCGCCCGAGGCCCAGTAGCCGGTGAAGGCGAACAGGGCCAGGCACAGGACGACGAAGAAGCGGTGGAAGCTCTTGAGGGACATGTCAGTGCCCCTTCGCCGGGACGGCCGGCGCGTCGAGCTTGACCGACTCGCTCACCGCCTCCGCGTGCCCGCCGTGGCCGCCGGGATGCTGGGCGGCGACGTCGGCCGGGCTCGTGATCCGGCGCGAGACCATGACGAAGTCGATGATGGGGAGGATCAGCACCGCGCCGAAGCCCACCGTGATGAACAGCGCCTTGTGGATGAGCTTGTTCTCTCCCCACAGGTGCATGAACAGCGCGCCGACGAGGCTCGCCTTGATCAGCGCGACGAAGAGGCCGAGGGCGATCGCCTGGGGGCGGGGGAGGTGGATCTTGGAGATGGCCACCGTGATCAAGGTCAGCACCATCAGCGCGAGGAAGACCTTGACGTAGAGCCCGACGTCCGGCCGGTGCTCGTCGTGACGCGAGTCGTTGTTCTTGGACATGATCGTCTCCTAGAGGAGGTAGAGCGCCGGGAAGAGGAAGATCCAGACGATGTCGACGAAGTGCCAGTACAGGCCGGCTCCCTCGACGCGGCCGAGGAACAGCGGGTTCTCCCAGTGCTCCGTCACCGAGCTCATGTAGAGCAGGCCGGCGTTGACCGCGATGCCGCCGAGGATGTGGATGCCGTGCAGGCCGGTCATCGTGAAGTAGATCGCGTAGAACACGCTCGTGTGCGGCCCGATGCCGAGCTTGAACTCCGCGCCGTACTCGAAGGCCTTGACCACGAGGAACCCGAGCGAGAGCAGGATGGTCGCCGCCATCCACTTCTGGAAGCCGGCCTTGTCCTTGTCGTAGGCCTTCGCGTACGCCATCACGATGGTCACCGACGAGGTGATCAGGATGACCGTGTTCAGCGTCGCCAGCGGCACGTTGAGCACGTCCCAGCCCCAGGGCCAGGAGGACGAGGCCATGCGCAGGACGATGTAGCTCGTGAACAGCGTGGCGAACAGCATGATCTCGGAGGCGAGGAACAGCCAGACGCCGAGCTTCGCGTTCGTGACGCCGCTGTGCGTGTCGGCGTTGTTCATAAAGGCCGTCGGATTGTAGGTTTGGCTCATGGTATTAGTTCTTGTCCGTCTGCATCCAGAAGTCGGTCTTGCGGCCGGGCACGGAGTACTCGTAAGGGCCGCGGTACACGGTCGGCGTCTTCTCGAAGTTGCCGTGCGGGGGCGGCGACGGGCACGCCCACTCGAGCGTCGTGGCCTGCCACGGGTTCTCCGGGGTCTTCTCGCCGCGCCACATGCTGTTGAAGAAGTTGTAGATGAACGGGATCTGGAACAGGGCCAGGAGGTAGGCCGAGTACGTGGCCACGACGTTCCAGCCCTGCACCGGCAGGTTGTGCAGCTGCGCCGTCGGGTCGTACAGCCGGCGCGACGCCCCGCCGAGGCCCATGAACAGCATCGGGCCGAAGATGCCGCACATCGTGATCACCGAGCCCCAGAAGTGGATCAGCCCCAGCTTGTCGTTCATCTTCCGCCCGTACCACTTCGGGAACCAGTAGTAGGTGCCGCCCATCAGGGCGATGATCGAGCCGGAGACGACGACGAAGTGGAAATGGCCGATCACGTAGTAGGTGTCGTGCAGGTAGATGTCGGTCACCGTCAGGCCCAGCGGCAGCCCGGTCAGGCCGCCGATGGCGAACAGCGGGATGAACGCCAGCGCGAAGAGCATCGGCACGTTGAAGCGGATCGAGCCGCCCTTCAGGCTGAACACGAGGCAGGTCATCAGCGCCACCGACGGCACCGAGATGATCATCGTCGTG
Organism: Elusimicrobiota bacterium; assembly: GCA_016191335.1. Classification (GTDB taxonomy): domain Bacteria; phylum Elusimicrobiota; class Elusimicrobia; order UBA1565; family UBA9628; genus GWA2-66-18. The sequence continues at coordinate 3,774 of JACPOW010000108.1, forward strand.
ACCAGGAAGAAGTTGCTCAGGCTGGCGCTCATGCCGGAGATGAACATGTGGTGCGCCCAGACCATGAAGCTCATCACGCCGATGGCGATCATGGAGAACACCATCGTCTTGTAGCCGTGCAGGGGCTTGCGCGTGTTGTTGGCGATGATCTCGGCGACGATGCCCATCGGCGGCAGCACGAGGACGTAGACCTCGGGGTGGGCCAGGAACCAGAACAGGTGCTGCCACAGCAGCGGCTGGCCGCCGCCGGAGCCCGCGTAGGCCTTGCCGAGGATGACGAGGTCCTTGGGCAGGTAGAAGCTGGTGTGGAACACCCGGTCCATCAGCTGCAGGACCGACGCCGCCTCGAGAGGGGGGAAGGCGAGCAGGAGCAGGACCGAGGTCACGAACTGCGCCCAGCAGAACACCGGCATGCGCCACAGGCTCATGCCCGGCGCGCGCATGTTGATCGTCGTGACCAGGAAGTTGATCGCGCCGAGCAAGGACGAGGTGATGAGGATCACCATCGACAGCAGCCACACGGTCTGGCCGGGGTTGATGATGGACAGGGGCGGGTAGGAGGTCCAGCCGGACTGCGCCGCGCCGCCGGGCATCAGGAACGACGACAGCATCAGGAGGCCGCCGGGCAGGTAGGTCCAGTAGGACATCATGTTCATGCGCGGGAACGCCATGTCGGGCGCGCCGATCTGGAGGGGGAGCACGTAGTTGCCGTAGGCGCCCACCGCCAGGGGCACGACGCCGAGGAACACCATGATGGTGCCGTGCATGGCGCCGAGCGAGTTGTAGAACTCCCCGCTCATCACGCCGTTCGGGGCCAGGTCGGCCGGGAACAGGTGCCCGAAGAAGGGGATCGGGGAGCCGGGGAACGCCAGCTGCCAGCGCATCAGGCCCATCAAGGCGAAGCCGACGAGCAGGAACAGGAACGAGGTGATCAGGTACTGCAGGCCGATGACCTTGTGGTCGACGGAGAAGACGTACCGCTCCGTGAACGACAGCTCGTGGTGGCCGTGATTATCGTGAGCCATGTTAGAAGGCCTCCGCGGGGTTGGTGGGCTGCGCCGACGCGGGCTTGGTCGCCAGCCGGCTCTGGTACCAGGCGTCGTACTCCGCCTGGGTCATCACGAACACGTCGCCGCGCATCAGGCTGTGGGCGAAGCCGCACAGCTGGGCGCAGGTGATCTCGTACTTCCCGGTCTTGTTCGGCGTGACCCACATCGGGATGCTCAGCCCCGGGACCGCGTCCTGCTTGAGGCGGAACTCGGGGATGAAGAAGCTGTGGATGACGTCCTTCGACAGGAGGTCGATGAGCACGGTCTTGTCGACGGGCAGGCGCATCTCGTTGCCCATCACCACGTCGTCGGCCGAGTCGGGGTGCGCCAGGTCGAGGCCGATGGGGTTGCTGAAGTGCGTGAGCTCCATCTTGCGCGGCCCGAGCTTGCCGTCGGGGCCGGCGTAGTGGACGCTCCAGCCGAACTGCTCCGCGACGACCTCGACGCGGACGGGGTCCTTCGTGTCGGGCACGCTGGACTTGATGCTGCTCCAGACCGGGATCGCGTAGAAGACGATCAGCGCGACCTCGAAGGTCATGATGACCATGTCCGGGATCAGGGACTTCAGCTCGCCCTTGTTCTTGTACAGCATCTGCGCGAAGGGGAACTTGGAGATCGAGTCGGGCACGGAGATGTGAGCCGGGGTGTCGTCGTGATCCTCGCGCACCGCGTTGTGCCCGGGCCGCGCGCGGAACTTCACCAGGAGATAGATGAAGAAGGCGCCCCACAGCACGAAGATGCCGAGCATCGCCGCGTGGATCAGCCAGATGCCGAAGTCGATCTTCCCGGCGTAGCTCGAAGCGGCGACCGGCAGAGTCCAACCGTATTTTCCCATTCGATCCTCTCTGAGGAAAAAATCAGCGACGCGTAATGATATCAAACCCGAAGAAAAGGCGCAAAGACATGCAACAAATATGCCAATTTTCCGTTACAAAATTTAACAACGACAAAAATTATCTTCGATCCGCCTCTCTCACGGGATTGCGACAAAACCGGCCCCTCCCCGCAACGCCTTCGCGCGCGCCGTCCTGGTATCCTCTGCGTGATGATCAGGCTCCTCCTCGCCTTCGCGCTCATCGCCGGCGCCGCCCCCGCGCGCGCCGTCGAAGCGTTCCCGAAGACCTTGATCTTCCAGCCTCTGCTCGCCGACCCCCGCTGGCCCGCCTTCTCCGGCGCGATGCAGAACTACTCCCGTCGCCCCGGGTCGAAGGTGCTCTGGGCGGCCACCTTCGGGGAATCGCTGCCGTTCGTCGGCAGCCGGGGCGACGAGCGCTGGCAGTTCGGCATGCACGCGGCCGTCTTCACCATCTGGGACGTGAAATCGGAGACGGAGGAGCTGATCAACGCCGATTTCATCGTCGGCCTCCCCTACACCTGGCGCCGCGAGCGCTGGACGGGGATGTTCCGCCTCTTCCACGTCAGCACGCACCTCGGCGACGAGTTCGTCCTCTCCCACAGGGACGTGGCGCGCGTGAACCTGAGCTACGAGGCGCTCGACGCCAAGCTCTCCTACGACTTCGACCGCGGCCTGCGCGCCTACGGCGGCGGCGGCTCGATGATCCGCAAGTATCCTCCCGAGGTCAAGCCGCTCTTCTTCCAGCTCGGCGGCGAATGGCTGGGCCCGCCGTTCGCCCGGGGGTTGCTGCGGCCCGTCGCCGCCGCGGACCTCCAGAAGATCCAGAACCACGGGTGGGCCTCCACCAACGTCTCGGCCCGGGCCGGGGTGCAGATGCAGAACCTCCTTCTGCGCACGCGCTGCCTGCAACTGCTCGTCGAGTCCTACCGAGGCCACGACCCGAACGGGCAGTTCTTCGCGGACTCGGTCGAGGAGATCGGCCTCGGCCTTCACGCCTACTTCTAGAAGTGAAAGCTGAGGCCGACGTCGGTGTAGCGCTCGCGCCGCCGGTACAGCTGCCCGAAGGGGGAATGGCCGTCGAACCTCCCGACGAACGCCCGCATCGAGCGCGGCGCCCCGTCGATGCCCACGATGACCCCGGCCATCAGGCGCCAGCTCGCGTGGTAGTCGACGGCCTCCCGGAACTGGACGTCCTGGGCGTAGAACAGCCGCAGATGGCGCGACCCGATCGCCCGCGAGGTCAGCTCGAACCCGGCCTGGGCGGCGCGGCGCGCCGGGTCGGGGATGGTGTGGAGCAGATAGGTCGCTCCGCAATACGCCCTCAGCCAGTCCAGCGGCTCGACCGACAAGGTCAGGCGCGCGCCGTCGATGGAATACCGGAAGCCCTGGTCTCCCGTCATCCGGATGTAGTCGTCGCCGAGGTGCGAGCTCTCGTGGAACAGCATCGCCCGGGCCGAGAAGCCGCCGTGCCTCGCCGCGACGGGGAGGTTGCCGACGAAGTCCACGGTCTCGAAGGCGTTGAGCGAGCCGCTCAAGGTGAACCTCGAATAGGCCATCGCCTCGACGTTCCACTGCCACGACCAGCTCTCGTCCTCCGTCCGCCAGCGCGTCATCCCCCAGCTGGGGCCGAGCGCCGCGTCGGCGCGGTCCTTCCCGTCCAGGCGGTAGTACGCCGCGCTGAGCTGGACGCGGCGCGGGTCCGCCTCGAGCTGACGGACCACCTTCTCCGACTCGGGGAACACGTCGATCGGCGCGCGCGCCGCGGCGTTCGCGGCGAGGACCGATAGGAGCGCGGCGACGGGGAGCACGCCCGGCATGACCGCATTCTAGCGCCCGTCCGCCCGCGGGGCCATATCGGCCGGGTCACCGTCCGGCGACGCCTAGAAGTCGGCCTTGTCCTTGCCGGCGGGGGCCAGGCTCAGCAGATAATCCGCGACCGCCTCGATCTCGGCGTCGTCCAGGATCCCGCCCCAGGCGGGCATGCGGATCATCGGCGCGGGCCCCTTCTCGTCGTCCTTCTGCGACTGGGGCACGCCCTTCTTGATCTTCGCGACGAGCTCCGCTTTGCTGAAGCCCTCGGCCGCCTTGCGCAGCGGGGGGATGAGGCCGCCCTTGACGTTGTTGTTGGGGTAGCCGCCCGCCCCGTCGATGCCGTGGCAGCCCATGCAGCCGGCGCGGTTGTAGATGACGCGGCCGCGGGCGACAGGGTCCTTTATAAGGGAAGGCGCGTCCCAGGGGCGCGCGCCCTTGGGCCAGTCCTGGCCCTTGAGCCCGACGAGATAGTCCACGATCGCCTTGCGCGCCTCCTCCGAGATGCGCCGGTTGGGCATCAAGGTGTCCTTCTTCCACGCCTGGGGGTCCTTGATGAACAGGTCGAGCCACGCCGCGTTGTGGCGCAGGCCCACCAAGGTGAGGTCCGGCCCCACGGCGGAGCCCAACTCCCCGACCTTGTGGCAGGAGGCGCACCCCGCCTGGACGAAGTAGGTCTTCCCGGCGGCGGGGCCGGTGGGGGCGGTCTGCTTGCAGGCGGCGGACAGCAGCGCGGCGAGAAGAAGGGATTTTTTCACTCGCTGATTCTACTAAACCCCGCCGCCTCAGTGCCCGTGCGGCTCGCCGCCCGCCGCGGCGATGGCGGCGTGGAGCGCCTCCAGATAATGCGTGTAGACCACGTAGGCCTCCACGAACTCCCGTCCCTCCTTCACGCTCGCGTCCTTGCGCTTGCGCGCCTCCATCGCCCGCCGGAACTTCTCCCGGACGGCGGCGGCCAGATGCGCCTGGAACTCCGCGATCATCTCCTCCGCGGAGCCGTCGGCGAGGGCCTTGTCCAACATCGCGGCGACGGGATCGGCCGGCTCGTCCTTGATCCCGGTGAAGGGGGCGCCTTCGCCCGCGCGGTGCAGACGCACCAAGGTCTCGAGGAAGTACTGGTCGGCGAGGCTCCTGGCGTCGGGCCCTTGGGCCCGGACCTTGACCGCCTTCGCGAACGCGGCCTTGACCTGCGCCTCGTCGGCCTTCTTCACCCACTTGAGCGCCGGCGTCACGTCGCCCTTCTCGAGGGCGGCCTTCGCCTCCGGTATCAGAGGTCCTCCGAGGCTGTCGCAATGAGCCCATGCGCCGACCGCGGCCAGGAGCGAGAACGCCGTGCACGCCGTCACCGTCGCTGTTTTTCTCATGCCCTCGAGGGATGCAACATTCCGTTCAATCGGGCCAGAGGTCGTTGACGATGGTCCCGACGGCGTTCGCGGAGCTGATGGACACCCGAAGGGGGCAGAAGTTCGACGAGCCGGGCTCCCAGCAGTAGACCAAAGCGCCGTCGCGGAGCTCGTCGGGCTTGCCGTACAGCTGGAGGACCCGCGCGAAGCCGTCGCCGACCCTGAGGCCCTTGCTCGTGCGCCACTTCGGCGAGGTGGAGGAGATCTGCACGATGCGGCCGTCGAGGAGATGGAGGGTCAGGCCGTCGTAGGTCCAGACCTTCAGCGGCAGGTCCTTGCCCGTGGTCTCGTCGTGGTAAGGCGGCTCGTCGCTGACCGAGAGCGGCTTGCCGAGCTCGGCGCGGATCTGCCTCGGGCCGGCCTCGTGCGTGAGCGTGCGCAGGACGATGTCCTCGCCGCTCAGCTTCATCGCTGGCGCCGCGGCGATGAGCTCGGCCCCTCCCGGGGGAACGACGGCCTGTTCGCCCTGAGAGGGGGCCTGGGGGGGCGGGGTGCTCTCCTTCGGCCTGAAGCGCAAGATGAACGCGCCGCAGAGCGCCGCGCCAAGGACGCCGATGAGGAGGGCTTTCGATCTAGGCATTCGTTGATCTGTCACAGATGATAATCGCTACCCCCGGGACGAGTGATTATCAATAGGTCCCCGTCGTTTCAGTCCGGTCTGCAGAGCCGTTCAGGGACGTTTGGTCCGGCGGGAAAAGTTCGTCATGCGCTCGGATTCCCGGTCAGAGACTTGATCGAATCTAATCCCGCCCTCAGAAGAGGCCCATCCTCGGCGGAGCTGCCATTGCTGAATGGGATCCAGCACAACGAAATCGTGCCTCCACTCTGGCTGATGCCCGTGTAGCCCTGACCGAACAATGAACGAGCCGCTCGGCGCCGCTCGCCATCTGAAAAATATGTCGAGGCGAATTCTGGAGTTTCCGATGCGATCATGAAGTGGTCATCAAAGCGCTGATCACCGCTCGGAATGGATTTGGTTAAGCCAATGGTTCTCAGCAAGCGCTCTGTCGCTCCCTTGCGGCGCAGGCTGAAGTTCCCTTTGGAATCGACCCTAGTCTCCAAACTTGCCCATGTGGAAGAGGTATCGACATAGCCATCCTCACTCACATAAGAAGAGCCTTCGCTTAGAAAACGCAATTCATAGCTGCGCCCTGCATGCTCGAAGGCGAAAGCGTGTTTTTCCTCATTCCACTCGACTTCCCCGGAAATCCCAGCCGCTTCGAACATCCGGGCGTATCTCGCGATGTCGTTGGCCATCGCTTTAGGTATGCGATAGTGCAACCAGGCGAACACGACGATCACGACCGCCGCCATGCAAGCGAATGCCTGCAATGTTTGGCTCATGTTTATTCCATCGAACGCAGAAGATGACCAGCCGGGGCTTCAACAATCCACCCAATCCGAGCCCGCTGGTCGGTTGAGTCATTGGTACGACCGAGATCAGGGTTACCTGCTTATAGGATTTTAGAACTTTCTCGGCAGACGGACTGTTTAATTGAGCTTAACGGAATCTTGGAACTCACGTGCGCTCATTTTTCGCCTCTCTTCGGCCTCGGCAAGGACTTCCGGGACGTAAATGTAGTGAACATCAGCCGTCGAGACGGAGTGGTGGCCGGAACGGTCACTCCACATGAAGGCGCCGTCCTTAGGGGCCGGCAGGGAGATCCGCGTTCGATCCATCCCTGCCGACCTTATACCGGACTCCAGGTTGAGGACGTGCCTGTTCACGGAGAGACCATCCACGCCATCCACGAAGAGCCTCGCCGCTGTTGATATCCCCGCCTTCCTCAGCATTGCCGCCTGTTCGCCATGCGTAATGTGGGCCTTCCCGACAAAATAGACGACTCTTGCCCCAGGATTCCTGCCCATGAACGCCACGATGTTCTCGGCCATTCGCCGGTCCATGTTCTTTATCCGATCCACGTCGGAGATGCGAGCCGCGACTTCCCGGCGATACTCCTCATCCTGTTCCGTGAACGAATAATTAAGCGCGACGAGCTTCAGCTTGGCGGCGCACGCCGCCTTCAGCATGCCGAGAAGATCCTCCTTGACGCCCCACCCCCACCTTTCGAGCGCAGGATTCACTGCTCGGGCATCGGCCGTATTCTCGCAGTAGCGATCGAGCGACGCCTGCTCATCCGTTTCGAACATCTCCAGACCGAAGTGGGTGATTCCCGCATCCCGCAGTTCACCCATGTGGCTGGCCAACTCGGTCTTTTGCGACTTGACCCAGTGGATGTCTCCCAAGTAGACGAGGCGCTCCGTTCCCTCAAAGAGCTTCCTCCAATCCAACGCCTGAGCGTGCGTTTGAACGTAGAGGCTCCCAGCCGCGACTGAGTCGTAGACCGTCGTTTCCGGAGGCCGCGCCGCGGGCCTCGTCGGGACAAAAGCGGATATGGGCGGCGCATCTTCCCATTGACTCCACAGCGCCGGGGGAGCCCCTGGTGTCGCGAGCAAGAAGAATAAGGACAAAGAGAGCGCGCGCCTCATCCGATCAGTATGGCTCGAGACATCCATTGGGCACAGGGCCCAAAGACCTATTCAGACGGTCCGTTGGGCCGGTTGACGCGCCGCTGTGTTTGCGGAAAGCGGGCCCCGTCGCGCTGGAAGGCGCCCACTCTGGGAGGCCGGCCATGTTTGCCAACGGAATTGTCAGATTTTTGCCCTTCTTGCCGTCATGTCCGCCCGTTCGCGTCAGAAGCGATGGGCAGCCTGCGCTCCCAGGGGAAACGGTAGCGCATTCCTGTGCGGAGTTCTGTCGTGCGGTACAGCGTTCCCCGCCAGACGATCCCGCCCCGCACGATAGCCAGCCAGGCGGACCTCACCAGGAGGGGGGCGGTGAGCAGCATGCCAAGCGGCGCGAGCAGGGCTGGCACCGCGCGCCCACCAACGGACAGACTCATCATCACGCTTCCTGCGAGATCAAACGCGAGCACAACCGCCGCGCTGACTCGCATCCACGATGGGAGAAATGGCGCCGCCGCGGCGAAGAGTGGTGAAAGATTCACGACGACCGATATCGCGGCGAAGGCGAACAGCCGCGTCAGGCTGCAGCGCCCCACCGAAGCGTAGGCCTTCTCCGTCCCCCGCGCGAAGTCGCTCACCGACGTGTAGAAGGCTAGGCGAACGAGCCCGCGGCCGATCGCCACGCCACAGCGACCTCCGGTCTCTTTCACCAGTTGGCCGAATGCCATATCGTCGAGCACCTCAAGTTTCAGCGCTGCTAAGCCTGGCGTTCGTTCGTATGCGCTCCGGCGGACCAGCATGAAGGCCCCGCCGCCGGCGCTGAGTGTGGAACGCGAAGACTCGATTCGGTCGGGCTGGAGTAGCGGCAAGAGCGAGCGGATCAAGTCGGCCATCGCGACGTCGATGGCGAGCGACACGGGCAGAAACTCCGGAACCACCGTCAGTAAATCGAGCTTCCGATGCTCGGCAAAGGCGACGGCGCGACGCACGGCAGTCGGCGCGAGGCTCACGTCTCCGTCGCTGAAGAGGATCCACTCGCCCCGCGACTGGGCCACGGCGCGGTGCAGCGCGTGGACCTTGCCTAGCCACCCATGCGGCAGTTCGACGATGTGCTGGGCTCGCACCCGGCTGTCGCGCGATGCAAACATGTCGGCCACGGCAGCCGTGCCATCCGTCGAGCGGTCGTCCACCAGAACCATCTCCAGGTCGGGGTAGTCCTGTCGCAGTTTGCTCTCCACTGCGCCCTCTATCGTTGCGGCCTCGTCGCGGGCAGGAACAATCAGCGACACGCGCGGCCAACGGGAGGTCGCCAGTGTCTCTATATCCACCAGCCGCTCAAGTTTCGTCACCGCGCGGAGGCCGAGCGCCGTCAGTGCGAACCGCGACACACACGCGCCGAGGAGCAGAACGACCAGGAGATCGATGATGAGAGTCACGGTTTTAGATCGGGATAGAGCGCCGGGGCCGTTCTGCCGTCGATGCCGTGGCCCCACCGCGGAGCCTCCGCCGCGCGCGCCGGCTGAAGGCAATGGTTCGACGGAGGATAGGTGCCGATCCCGCCGTTCGCCGTGCTTGGCCGACTCCAGTCCTCATTTCGCAAAACGGTGCCTCCGCGAGTGCTTCCGTTCAACTGTTTCCGGAAACAGTTGCCGTTCGAACTTCATGCTTTTGCCGTCCGCGGCGCTTCGTCCGTCGAACTTGAATTGGTCTACCAGCTCAATCCCGAGCCGGATCCGCCCATCCCCGGATTGTACAGCGAATATCGGTAATTAACCAGGGCGTCTCGCGGCGCGGAAATGACGCGATGGGGCGCCCCGCAACGGAAAATCCCGCAAAGCCACCCCAATGCGGAAAAATGGTAAAATGAAGCGCATTCGGAGGAACAGTCTATGGGCGGTCTCGGAACCACGGAAATCGTCATCATCGCGGTGGTCGCGCTGATCCTTTTCGGACCCAGCAAGATCCCGGAGTTCGCGAAGCAGTGCGGCCGCGCCATGAACATGTTCAAGAAGGGCTTGAAGGAAGGCATCGAGGACGACGAGGCCCCGAAGAAGGACGAGTCGGTCAAGAAGCCCTGAGCAAGCCCGTCACCGTCTTCGCCGCGGGCTGCTTCAACCGCGTCCACGCCGCGCATGTGCGCCTGCTGCGCTCCGCCCGCGTGCTCGGCGACACCCTCGTCGTCGTGCTGTCCAACGACGCCCATAACCGCAAGCCCAACGCCGTGCCCGCCAAGACCCGCAAGAAGTGGGTCGAGGCCCTGGGCATCGCCGACAAGGTGGTGATCGGCGACGCGAAGAGCTTCGCCGAGACGATGCGCCGGGAGAACCCCGACATCCTCGTGCTCGGCTACGACCAGAAGCTCCCCGACCCGGAGACCGAGAAGGCGGTCAAGGACATGGGCGTGGACGTGATCGTCATGCCCTGGTTCCCCGGGAAGGAAGACCAGTCCTCGTCGTCCTGCGGCTGAGACGCGCGTGAAACGCGACCGGATCTATCTCTTCTTCGCGGTCAACTATTTCGCCCAGGGCATGGGCGGGCTGGCCTACGAGCCCGTGTCGTACTACCTGAAGGACGCCCTCGGCCTCGGGCCGGCGCAGGCGGCGGTGTTCGTGGCCTGGATGACCTTGCCGCTGACCATCAAGCCGCTGTTCGGCGTGCTGACGGACTTCCTGCCGTGGGCCGGGAAGAGGAGGGCGCCGCACCTCGTCGCGGTGTCGGTGCTGACCTCGGTGGGGTGGCTGCTCCTGGCGGGGCTCAAGGCGCCGAGCTATGTCGCCGCGCTGGCTTTGCTGGTCCTGGTGAACGTCGGCTTCGTGCTGTCGGACGTGGTGTGCGACGGCGTGATGGTGGAGCGCGGCAAGGAAAGGGGGAAGACGGGGCTGTACCAAACCGCTGGGTGTTCGTGCTCACAGCTTGTTTTCCCATGCTGACCGCGCTGTCCGCGGGCTGGATCGACGAGGCCGGCGTCGGCGACGTGAAGGAGACGGCCGCGCGCGGCTGGAGCGGCCTGTCGGGGATGTTCCGCGACCCGAAGGCCTGGGCCGTGGCGCTGGGCATATTCCTGTGGAGCTTCTGCCCGTTCCTGGGCACGGCCCAGTTTTACTATCAGAGCGAGGCGCTTCACCTGTCGCCGATCTTCATCGGCGGCCTGTCCACCGCCGGAGGCCTGGCGGGGATGGCGGGCGCGGCGCTGTTCGGACGCCTGACCGCCGCGGGGACGGGGAAGGTGGCCCGGGCGTCGATCTGGCTCGGCGCGCCGCTGTCGCTGCTGTATTTGTTCTATCGCGGGCCGCTGTCCATCGTGGTCCTGACTTTGCTGTTCAGCCTGACCGGGGTCGTGTTCCGTCTGGCGTGGATGGACCTCGCGGCGAAGTCCTGCCCCGAGGGGGCGGAGGCCACCGTGTTCGCGGCCTACATGGCGGTGTTCAACATCGCGGCGTCGGCGTCGAACACGCTCGGCGGCTCGCTGTACGAGCGCCTGGCCGCGTCCCACGGGGCGTACGCGGCGATGGCGCTGCTGTCCTTGGTCGGCACGGCCGGGACGCTCGCGGCGTGGCCCTGCCTTCGGTTCGCGCTAAGGGACGACGCGGCGCGCGCCTAGGTAGCGCGCCCCGAACCACTTGTTGTCCAGGTCGGCGACCATCACGCCCTTGGACGAGGAGGCGTGGATGAACTTCTTGGCCTTCGGGTCCACGACCATGGCCACGTGCGAGACGCCGGCGCCCATGGTGTTGAAGAAGATGAGGTCGCCTTCGCGCAGGGTCTCGGTCTTCTCGCCCGTCTTCCACTGGTCGCGGCTGACGCGGGGGATCTTGACGCGGTTCTCGCCGTAGGAGTTCTGCGTGAGCGCGGAGCAGTCGATGCCCTCGTGCGTGGTGCCGCCCCAGACGTAAGGCGTGCCGAGGTAGGAGCGCGCGGAGGCGTCGAGGCCGGGCCACAGCTTCTTGATCTCGGGGGAGGAGGCGCCGACGACGGCGGGAGTCTCCTCGACGCGGGGCGAGGGCTTCGGGGCGGGGGGAGGAGAGGGCTTGGGCTTCGTCACGCGCGGCATCTGCGGGATGCCCAGGCCGAGGCGGCCGAGGGCGTCGGTGGTCTTGCGCTGCGTCTCCTGGACGACCGGGCTCTCCTCTACGGCCTTCTCGACGGGCTCCTCGATGACGGTCTTCACCGCGGGCGGGACGTACACGGGCGGAGGAGGGAGGGCCTTGGTGAACACGCCCTTGTAGTCGGGGATGACGGGCTTGGTCTTGGTCCGGCGCGCCTTCAGGAACAGGGCCTTGGCGTCGGCGCTGATGCGGCCGGGGCCCTTCTTGCCCTCGAGCAAGGTGCCGAAGAGGTAGCTGGCGTAGTCCTTGGGGTCGAAGCCGTTCTTGACGCCGTCGACGAGGGACCACTTCAAGGTGGTGAACTCGGAGTCGGGGAGGTTCTTCTCCATGGAGAGGCGCACGAGGTCGGCGGCGACGTCGCCGGGGACCTTGCCGTCGGTCATGTGCTTGTAGCCATTGGCCCAGGTGGAGAGGGTGTCGGCGGAGATCTTCTTGCGATAGCCGTACAGGGCGACGCCCTCGACGACCTCGGGGTCGGCGCCGCGGTTCATGGCCTGGTAGGCGGCGAAGGCGACGTCGGCGGTGCGCTCGGGCGAGGCCTGGTCGAAGGAGCCCTCGGTGAGGATGTGGAGCACCACGGGGATCGCCTTCGCGCGCTGCGGGTTGACGACCTGCACGCCGTAATCGGCGAAGCGGTCCTTGATGGCGGACATCAGCGCCGCGCGCTCGGCGGGCTCGTAGCCCTTGTCGGAGTCGAGGGCCTCGCCCAAGGTCTCGAGGACGTTCTTGCGCGGCTGGGCGGCGGCGGGGAGGGCGAGGAGGACGGCGAGCGTCAGGAGGAGAGGTCTCATCGCTTGGTCCTGCTCTTGATCTCCCGGCTCATCTCGTCGCCCATCTCCTCCATCTTGGAGATCTCGGCCTCGATGAGCTCCTCGGGGGAGAAGGGCTTGCTCTCGGTGATCATCATCGGCTTGGGCAGAGGGTCGGCAGGGCGGACGCGCGGAGCAGGAGCGGGTGCGGGAGCCGGGGCGGCGGGAGCCGCGGCGACGGGAGCGGCGGCGGCCGTCATCGGCGCGGGGACGGGGTCGGGGATCTGGGCCATCACCGCGGGAGGCGTCACGATCGGCGCCGCGGAGCCGTAGGCGAGCTTCTCGCCCTGGGCGGTGAGCCAGCGCTTGGCGATGTCGGACTTGACCGCGAAGTTGACCGAGGTGATGGCCAGGCCGTCGGCCGCCTTGCGCGACATGAGCGTGTTGACGCCGACGAGTCGTCCCGAGGCGTCGAGCAGCGGGCCGCCGGAGTTGCCCCGGTTGATCGAGGCGTCGGTCTGGAATGCGTCCTTGCCCTTCACGCCGCCGAGGTCGGCCAGCACGGTGCTGATCACGCCCGTGGTGAGCGTCCACAGGCCGCCCTGCTCGGGGTGGCCGATGGCGGCGACGCGGTCGCCGACCGAGACGTTGTCGGGATGGCCGAGGGCGATGGCGGGCGTGCCGCCGGGGAGGCGCTCGACCTCGAGCAAGGCGAGGTCGAGGCCGGAGTCCCAGGCGAGGACCTTCGCGGGGACCGCGTCGACGAGGTCGCGCTGCGGGTCGCCGGTGAGCTTGGCGGGCTTGAAGTAGACGCTGACGCGGGACCAGGGGCGGCGCGTGGAGTCCTGGATCACGACATGGGCGTTGGTGAGGACGCGGCGGCGGGCGGCGTCGACGACGGAGCCGGTGCCGAGCTCGCCCGAGCCGCCGGAGGCGGAGCAGAGGATGAGGACGACGGACTTCGCGGCCTTCTGGTAGACGGCCTTGGGCTCGAAGGCGATGGAGGGCTCCGGCGCGGCCGGGGCGGCGTCGTCCTTGGCGAGGACGGCGGGCGCGGCGGAGGCGGGGGCGCGGCCCTTCAGGTCGGCCTTGGCCAAAGCGGCGTAGACATAGCCGGCGAGGAGATGGGCCTTGGCTTCCGCCTCCGGGGTCAGCTTCGTCTGCAGCCAGGAGTCGGAGAGGCCCTTGAGGGTCTCGTCGAGCTTGGCGGCGTCGGCGCCGGCGGTCCAGCCGGGAGCGGCGGCGCGGGCGGGAGCGGGCCCGGCGGCCAGCGAGCGGGCGTAGGCTCCCCAGCCGGCTTTCACGAGCTCCTTATCGTCGATGCGCGCGGCGGGGCCGGAGAGGAGCGCCAGGACGGCGGAAGCGGGGGCGGGCGCGCGCGGCTGTTTGGCCCATGCTTCGAGGGCGGAGGCGGCCTCGCCGCGGGCCTCGGGCGCGCCGACGATGGAGAGGGCCTGCACGAACTGGGACGCGGCCAGCGCCTCGTAGACCGGGCGCAGGGCCTTCTCGTCGGCGGCCGAGGCGTCGGGGCGGCGCAGCGCCGCGCGCAGGGCGCCCGCGCGGTCGAGGAGGAGCAGGTCGAGGTCCTCGCCCTGGTCCGTGGGGATGCCGCCGCGCACCGCCGCGACGGCGGCGTGGCGCGGCGCTTTTCGGACCGCGGGGGCGCCGAGGTAGCTCGAGACGCGCTTGAGCAGGGAGGCGAAGGAGGGTGATTCGGCCGCGGCGGAAGGGAGGGCGGCGGCGGTCAACGCGGCGACGAGGAGGAGGTGGCGCATGAACCGATTATGGCCTCCGCCGGGCCCCTTGTCAAGGCAGTCAACGGACGGATTCGGAGAGCGCTTCCTCCAGGCTCGGACGCTTGAAACGGTAGCCCGCTCCGACGGCGGCGGCGGGGGCGACCTTCTGGCTGCCGAGGAGCAAAGAGGACATGTCCCCGAGGACGAGCTTCAGCGCGGCCGCGGGCACCGGGAAGGGCGTCGGCCGGCGCAGGGCCTTGCCGAGGGCGGCGGTGAACTCGGCGTTGGTCGCCGGCTCCGGGGCGACGGCGTTGACGGGGCCGCGCAGGCGCTCGTCGGAGAGGGCCGCGACGATCAGCCCGGTCACGTCGTCGAGGTGGACCCAAGGGAACCACTGCCGCCCGTGGCCGAGGCGTCCGCCGAGGGCGAGCTTGAAGGGGAGGAGCATGCGCGACAGCGCCCCCCCGTCGCGCCCCAGCACCACGCCGATGCGCAGGAGCACGACGCGCGCGCCGTGCTTCTCGGCGCCGCGCGCCTCTTGCTCCCAGCGGGCGCACAGGTCCGAGAGGAAGCCGGCCCCCGGGGCGTCGGCCTCGGCCTGGAGGCGGCTCTCGTCCTGCGGGTACCAGCCGACGGCGGAGGCGTTGACGAGCACGCGCGGCCGCCCGTTGCCCCGCCCGATCGCCGCGACCAGAGCGCGCGTGGGCTCGAGCCGGCTCCCGACCAGGCGCCGGCGGCGCGCGGGCGTCCAGGGGCCGTCGGCCACGCCCTCGCCGCACAGGTTGACGACCGCGTCCGCGCCGTCGAGCTCGGTCTCCCAGCCGTCGTCGCCGGGCGTCAGCCAGGAGCGGCTCGTCACGCCCGGGACCGGGCTCGGGCGGCCGCCGCGGCTGAGCACGGTCACGTTATGCCCCGCGTTGACCAGGACGCGCGACAGGTCCCGGCCGATCCAGCCCGATCCTCCGGCGATGACGATCTTCATGGAGCCCTCCTTGGGCTTGAACAGCGCGGCGACCGCGGTCTCGCGGTAGGCGAATATCTCGTCGAGTCGGCGTTCGATCTCACGCGAAGCGAGCTCGCCGAAAGGCGGGAAAGGGAGCTCGTAGCGGACCTCGTCGGTGATCATAGTCCCGCCGTCCTTGTCCTCGAAGCGGTGCGTGTGATGCCACAGCTTGTAGGGTCCCCGCAGCTGCGTGTCGACGAAGGAGTCCGGCGGGTCGTAGGATTCGATCAAGGTCCGCCAACGCTGAGGGAAGCCCAGGGGCCGGACGGCGTAGTCGAAGACCGCCCCCGCGCGCATCTCAAGGGGTCCCGGGGTGAGCACCTCGAAGCCGAGGGCGGGGGGAGTGAGCCTGGCGAGGTTGCCCGGAGACTGGAAGAAGGCGAACACCTCCGCGCGCGGGCGCGGGAGCCACTGCTCGCGGCGCAGGACGCGGACCGTCACCGGGCCCTCCCGGATGCTCCGAAGACCTCGAGGGCGCGCTCGCGCGCCTTCTTGTGGTCCACGACCGGCGCGGGGTAGCTCTTGCCCAGGACCACGCCCGCCTTCGCGAGCGCCTCGGCCGGCGCCTCCCACGGCTTGTGCAGCCAGCGTTCGGGCACGGCGGCCAGCTCCGGGACCCAGCGCCGCGTGTAGGCGCCGTCCGGGTCGAAGCGCCGTCCCTGCTCGCTCGGGTTGAAGATGCGGAAGAAAGGCGCGGCGTCGGCGCCGCAGCCCGCGGCCCACTGCCAGTTCAAGGTGTTGCTCGCCAGGTCCGCGTCGACGAGGGTGTCCCAGAACCAGCGCGCCCCCTCGCGCCAGTCGACGAGCAGGTCCTTGGTCAGGAACGAGGCGACGACCATGCGCACGCGGTTGTGCATGAAGCCGGTGGACCACAGCTCGCGCATGCCGGCGTCGACGAGCGGGTACCCGGTGCGGCCCCTCTTCCAGGCCTCGAGCCCCGACGGGTCGCGGCGCCAGGCGAAGCGGGTGAAGCGAGGGTCGAGCGGAGCCTCGGGCGTCCCGGGATGGTGGTGGAGGACATGCCTCCCGAAATCGCGCCAGCCGAGCTCGCCGAGGAAGCCGCCCTTGGCCGCGGGGTCGCCGCCGAGCGCCTCGCGCCAGATCCTCCGGACCGAGAGCTCGCCGAAATGGAGGCGGGGGGACAGCCGGGAGTTGCCGTCCGTCCCGGGGAGGTTGCGCGTCGCGGCGTAGGCGCGGAGGCGTTCGCCCAGGAAGCCCTCGAGCTCGCGGCGGGCTCCGTCCTCGCCGGGGACGAAGGCCGCGGCGAGGCCCCGGTCCCAGCGGACCTTCGGCAGGAGCCCGAGGGCCGAAAGCTCGAGCGAGCGCGGCAGCTTGGACGGGGAACGCAGCGGGCCGGGATCGCCCTCCGGCGCCGCGGGCCCTTCCTCGGCGCCGCAGCGGTTCCAATAAGGGGTGAAGACGCGGTAGGAGCCGCCGCTCAAGGTCCGGACCGCCTCCGGCTCGAAGAGGACGTTGCCCTGGAAGGCGTCCGCGCGCAGGCCGGCCGCGGCCGCGGCGGCGCGCACCGCCTTCTCCTGCTCGGTGGCGGCGGGTTCGTAGCGCCGGTTCCAGGAGACGGCGCCGGCCCCGCACTCTCTCGCCGCCTCCGCGAGGGCCTTCGCCGCGGGACCTTTCTTCAGGATCAGTCGCGAGCCTCGCCGCCGCAGGTCCGCGTCGAGGCTCGCGAGCGAACGATGCAGCCACCAGCGCGAGGCCGCCCCCGGGGACCAGCCGCCCTCTTCCTCCGGGGACCAGACGAAGACGGGCACGACGCGGCCGGCGCGGGCCGCCGCGGAGAGCGCGGCGTTGTCCCGCAGGCGCAGGTCCCGGCTGAGCCAGACGACGGTCGTTTCCATGGCGTTGATAGGTGCCTCGCCCGGTCATTTTATTACATCGCGGCAACGCGCCCTCCCCGGGAGTGTGATAAAATCGGCCCATGGCACGCGCCCGGCTCTGGCTGAAGGTCACCGGCTCACTCGTCCTCCTCGCCGGGCTCGCGGCCGGAGCGGCGCTCGTCGCGCTCAAGGCGTTCTTCCCCGAGCCCAAGGCCCGCGCCTACGCCGTCGGCAAGGCCAGCAAGCAGCTCGGCCGCGAGGTGCGGCTCAAGCGCATCGACGCGGGCCTGACCGGCCTGCACCTGCAGGGCCTGGAGGTCTCCGAGCGCCCCGATTTCACGGCCGGGACCTTCCTGAGCGTCGAGACCTTCAGCCTGCGCCCGAGCTGGAAGGCCCTCCTGCGCCGCGAGCTCGTCGTCGCCTCCGCCTCGGCCGACGGCCTCAAGGTCCGCGTCGTGCGCAACGCGGACGGCTCCTTCAACATCGACACCCTCGCCTCCTCCGGCCCCGCCCCGTCGTCCTCTGCCAAGCCCGCCGAGGGGCCGTCCCCGGACTTCAACATCCGCCGCCTGCGGGTGTCCCGCGGCGAGGCGCTGTACCTCGACAAGGGCACCGGCGCCGCCTGGTCCGCGTCGGAGCTGTCCCTGAAGCTCGACGACTTCAGCCTCTCCGAGCCTTTCTCGCTCGACGCCTCCGCGCGCGTCAAGGGGAAGGCGGGAGACCGCCCCGTCGACGCCGCGCTGGCCTTCGCCGGCACGGTCCACCTCGGCCGCGGCGCGCGCGACAAGTTCCGCCTCGACTTCAAGCGCCTGAGCGTCGAGCAGGAAGGCCTCAAGCTCTCGGCGAAGGGGAAGGTCTCCGGCCTCGACGCGCCCGACGCCTCCCTGGAGGCGACGCTGTCCGCCGCGGGCAAGACCGTGCTCGAGGCGGGCGGGACCCTGCGCGCCTCCGCCCCGGGCGCGGACGGCGCCCGCGCGATGGACGCGGACCTGAAGCTCAAGACGCCCGGCCTCGACACCGTGCTGATCGCCAAGTGGGCGCCCGGGGCGGGAGTCCCGGCCCTGGACATCCCGGCGGCGGAGGCCTCGCTCGTCGCCCGCTATGAGGGAAGCTCGGCGGCCGTGAAGAGCTTCCGCGCCTCCTGGAGCGGGGGCATGGTCGACGGCTCGGGCGCAGCCAAGGGGCTCGGAAGCAAGGCTCCCTCCTATGAAGGACGGGCCAAGTTCGGCGTCGACGTCCCCGAGATCCGCGCGGGCCAGTACGCCTTTCTCAAGCTGCCGCCCAAGTCCGTCCTCCCCGCCATGCGTCTCGACGGCGAGGCGGCCCTCGCGGGAGGGGAGCTCACGCTCGCCTCGCTCGCCGCCAAGTTCAAGCAGGGCACCGCGTCGGCCTCCGGCTCCGTCCACAAGATCGGCTCGGCCATGCCCGTGCCGGACCTCTCGCTGCGCATCGGCGCCGACCTCCCCTCGTTCCGGGTCTCCGAGCTCCCGGTGGCCGTCTCCGCCCTGCCCGCTGACTTCGTCGTGCCCGCGATGCGCCTCGACGGCGGCGCCCGCGTCCGGGGCGACGACGTGACGCTCGAGAAGCTCTCCGTGAAGGGCAAGGCCGGCTCGCTCCGCCTCGACGGCCTCGTCGCCAAGGCCCTGGCCGGGACGCCGGAGCCGGCCCTCGAGGTGCAGGCCGACCTCGACCTGCCCGCCCTCACCGACAAGGACCTGCCCTTTCCCGGCGTCCCGCCCGGCCTCGAGCTGCCGCCCTCGAAATGGGACGCGGACCTGTCCTACACGCCCCGCGCGATCCGCCTGCGCAAGCTGGGAGTCAGGATCGGGAGCAACGAGGTCTCCGTCGAGGGCGGCGTCTCCGACCCCGCCGGGCGCGGGGCCTTCGACCTCCTGGTCAAGTGCAAGCGCTTCGTCCTCGAGGAGCTGACCCGCCTGACGCCCGCCACCCGCGACCTGAAGCTGTCCGGCTCCGGCTTCTTCGCGCTCTCGGTCACGGGCACCAAGGAGAAGCCGCTGTTCGGCGGCAAGCTGCAGTTCAAGGGCCTCGGCGCCACGGTCGCGGAGCTGGCCCTGTCCGACTTCACCGGCACGGCCTCGTTCGACGAGCGGCGCATCGACGTGCCGAACCTGAAGGGCAAGGTCGCCGACGGCACGCTCACGATGGACCTGACCGTCAAGGACTACGCGAAAGCGCCCGAGATCCAGCTCGAAGCCTCCCTCGACCGCTTCGACCTGGGCCGCTACCTCGCGGCCAAGAAGAAGCTCGAGGCCGACGCGAAGACGGCGAAGGCCGCGAAGGCGGCAAAGGCCGGCAAGCCCGCCGAGGAGAAGCCCGTCACGCCGATCCGCACGCGCGGCAAGGTGGAGATCGGCGCCCTGCTGCACCCGAACGCGCAGCTGCAGGGAGTGACCGCGTCCTGGGACCTGTACGGCGTCACGCCCGACATGAAGCGGCTCGGCGGCGACGCGCGCCTCGGGACCGGCGCCGGCAAGCTGCACGCCGTCGGCGACATGGCTCTGCAATCCCCGATCGTGAAGGTCCTGATCTTCCCGATCCTCATCTTCCAGAAGCTGAGCCTGGGCGTGAACCTCAACGACATCACCGTCCGCAAGATCGTGGGCGACTACCTCTTCAAGGACGGGGTCATGACCTTGCGCCAGTCGGAGATGGACTCGACCGCCGCCCAGGTCGGCGCCGTGGGCACCATCGACCTGCCCGCCGAGGCCCTGGACCTCACCGTGACCGCCCAGGTGGGCAGCCTTCCCGCCGTCGACGTGGCCGTCACCGGCACCGTGACCGCCCCCAAGACCAAGGTCAAGGTCGGCAAGCTCCTCGAGAACGCCGGCAAGAACCTCCTCGAAGGCATCCTCC
>JACPOW010000110.1 GCA_016191335.1 Elusimicrobiota bacterium
GATCTGGAAGGACTTGCCGCTGCCGGCCAGCGACCTCGCCGAGGTGGGCTGGGCGCAGTAGCCGGCCCGCCACGGCCGTGCGCGGATACGTCGTCCGGCGCGTGGTGTCGTTCGTCGTCACGCTCGGGTTCGTCTCCGTCCTGGTCTTCGTCGCCATCCGCGTGCTGCCCGGCGATCCCGTGCTCATCATGGCGGGGCCCGAGGCCAATCCCGAGGTGGTGGCGCGCCTGCGCGCGGCGATGGGGCTCGACCGTCCGCTCGTCGTGCAGTACGCCGACTGGCTTAGAGACGCCTTGCGCGGCGAGCTGGGGGTGTCGCTCCAGTACGACGTGCCCGTGGGCGCGCTGATCGTGAGCCGCCTGCCCGTCACGCTCCCGCTCACCGCGATGGCGGCGTTCTTCACGCTGCTGGTGGCGCTACCGCTCGGCGTCTACGCCGCAACCCGCGCGCGCCGCCCGGGCGATTACCTCACGATGATCGTCGCCCAGGTCGGCCTCGCTGTTCCCTCGTTCTGGGCGGGGCTGCTGCTGATCCTGCTCTTCTCGGTTCACCTGGGCTGGTTTCGCTCCGGGGGCTTTCCGGGCTGGACGCTGGGCTTCTGGGCGGCCGTGCGCTCGCTGCTGTTGCCCTCCCTTGCGCTCGGTCTCTTCCAGGCCGCGGTCCTCATCCGCGCCACGCGCTCGTCGCTGCTGGAGGTGCTCGGCGAGGAGTACGTGCGCACCGCGCGGGCCAAGGGCGTGTCCGAGAGGCTCGTCATCCTCCGTCACGCGCTCCGGAACGCGCTGATCCCCGTGGTCACGGTGGCTGGTCTCCAGCTCGGTCAGCTGCTGGCGGGCAGCATCATCCTCGAATCAGTCTTCGCGCTGCCCGGCCTCGGGCGCCTGGCCCTCGGCGCCATCGCCGCCCGCGACCTGCCCGTCGTCCAGGGCGTCACCCTGTTCGTGGCCTCGTGCATCGTGGCCATCAACTTCGCCGTCGATCTCTCCTACGCGTGGCTCGATCCGCGGATTCGCTATGACTAGGCCCTCGGAGGGGGGCTTCGCCCCCCTTCCGACGTTCGTCGCTCGCGTGAGGATCGCTTCTCAC
>JACPOW010000034.1 GCA_016191335.1 Elusimicrobiota bacterium
AGAAGGGCGCCAAGGTCGCCAACATGAGCCTCGGCGCCGACGAGGGCAGCGAGGCGCTCAAGCGCGCCGTCGCGGCCGCGAGCAAGGCCGGCATGACCATCGTCGCGGCGGCCGGCAACGGCGGCGGCCCGGTCGGCTTCCCGGCGAGCTATCCCGAGACCTTGGCCGTCGGCGCCTCGGACATAAGGGACGGCGTCGCCGAGTTCTCCAGCCGCGGCCCCGAGGTGGATTTCATCGCCCCCGGCGTCAACGTGAAGTCGGTCAATATGGAAGGCGGCTGGAAGGAGCTTTCGGGCACCTCGATGGCCAGCCCTCACGTCGCGGGCCTGGCGGCGCTGGCGGTCGCGCGAGGAGCGTCGTCTCCCGCCGCGGTGCGCGCCATGCTCCGCAAGGCCGCGACGCCGCTCCCCGGCCTGCCCTCCATCACCCAGGGCATGGGCATGATCGACGCCGGCAAGATTCAGTAGAAAAGAATTGGACGGGCGCCGGTCCGCGGGTCCCTACCCCAGGTCCTCGCGGGAAACCGGCGCCCGTCTCTATTTGGCGGGGTTGGTGTAGACCGGCTCCGCGCCGGGAAGCAGCGAGCCTTCGTCGTAGCCCCGCGTGCGCAGGTCGTGGAAGTCGCGGTAGGCGCGGAAGCGGGTGGTGCCGGAATCCTCGGTCTCGATGACGACGAAGGCCCCCTCGGCGTCCTTGCGCACGCCGGCGAAGCGCCCGAGGACCTTCTTGCCTCCCATCCGCACGAGTTCGACGGGCGCGCCCCGGGGGATATTCCCCTCCACGTCGGAGATGGTCGAGATCTTGCCGTACGACGAGTAATGCTCGGTGCGCAGGGAGGCGGCGTCGAGGCGGTGATACTGCTTCTGTATGTGGGTCGTCCCGGCGGCGCTCACGAGCAGGATCTCCTCCCCGTCCGCCTTCATGAGGCGACCGGAGAAGCTCTGCGCGGAGTATTTCAGGTCGTCGAGGTCCCGGACGTCCACGTCGAGGATGCGCCCCTTGTACGCGGCGAGGTCCTTGAACGGGTCGACGATCCGCGCGCCGCCGAACACCGTCATCTCGGCGGGGCGCAGGACCGAACCGTCGAAGATCATGTCGACGCTTCGCGTCACCTCCTCGATGCTCCCCGAGTCCAGCCCGAGCCCGAGCAGTTTCCCGGCCGAGGAGAACACCATCTTCCCGTCGGCCAGCCCGCGGAAGGCGCCGCTGACGCTCTCGCCGTTCTTGAGCCTCACCGTCAGCTGCGGGTCCCCGGGGTTGTCGCCGGCCATCGAGCGGAGGACGGCCTTCGTGCCCTCGTCCTTGGAGCCCGCGATGACCTTGCTCCACTCCGCCGGGGTGAAGTCCTTGCCCTTGTCGGGCAGGCTCCTCGGATCGATCGGAACGATCAGCGACGGCGTCAGCGCGGGGACCGGCGCGCCGGGATGGATCGCGCCCTGCAGGCCCGGCGCGGACGCGGGGCTCAGGGAGGGCGCGGACAGCGCCCCGGGGACCGCGCTCACGGAGGCGCCGGAGGCGGACGAGCGGGAGGCCGCGGAGGCAGCCTCGCCGACGACCTGGGCCGACGACGGGACGGCGAGCATGCAGGCGACGACCGTCGAGAGGGGTCTCATGCGGCCAGTGTAGCTCCGGCCGGCTCGTTTCGCAAGTCCTCACCGCGGGTGGCCCGGACGAGGGCCTCGCCGAGACGGGGGATCCCGGAGATCACCCGCACCGCAGTCTCCCCCGCAGGCGCCCACAGGAGCGCCCACTGGAGGAGGCGCCCCCGCCGCAGGCGTTCGTCGAACCGGCCGCTCCAGGCCTCATCCCAACTTCGCCCGAGCCCCGCGACATCATCGTCGCCGAGGCTCGCGGGGAGCGGAGCGATCAGCCCCGCGAGCATGATCGCCGATTCCAGGGCCATCGCCTGGCCGTCGCCGCAGAGCGGAGCGATCATGCCCGCGGCGTCCCCGGCGAAGAGCACGCCCCCTCGGCTCGTCTCCTTCGGAGAAAAGCCCAGCCCCGCCGCGGCGTGAAACCCGTCCTCGTCGGGCGTCAACGCGGCCAGCCTCTCGCGCAGGCTCGCGCTGCGCTCACGCATCGCCGCGCAAACGCCTTCCCAGCGGGGGGCGGCCAGGCTCTTCAGGAGCTCCTTTTCGAGGAGGACGCAGACGTTGACCCGGCCTCCTTCGACCTGGCTCAGCCCGCAATAGCCGCCGTCGAAAAGGTGTATCTCCACTTTCCCCTCCAACTCGGAGAACCGGCGTCGTCCTGTCTCCGTGTCCGCCGGGCGATGGTGGCGCTTGAGGCCGAGATAGGGGGCTGGCTCTCGCAGGAACGCGCGCGAGAACGGAACGTCGAGCGAGGATCGCCTGCCGTAGGCCGCCACGACCAACCTTGCCTCGACCGTCGTCCGCCTCCCGTCCTTCCACTCCACGCGGAGACGGCGACGGCCGCCGGCCTCCTCGATGCGGTTGACTTTGGCCCCTTCGTGTTCCGACGCCCCGCAGCGGCCGGCATGGCGGAAAAGCGTCTCGTCGAGAGCCCAGCGGCTCAGCCCCAGCGCTTCGCCGCCCAGGCCGAAGAGCGCGTCGCGACCCGAAGGCGCGAAGAACCGGCCATGCGTGATGCGCGCCGGCCGCAGGGCGAGGACCTCCCTCAAGCAGCCGACCCGTTCGAGCAGACGCTTCGACTCCGGGGACAGGAACTCACCGCACAGCTTGTGCCGAGGGAATTCATCCTGTTCGAGCAGGAGCACGTCGCGGCCGTCGCGAGCGAGCAGGGCCGCCAAGGCACTCCCCGCGATGCCGCCGCCGATCACCGCGATCTCGCAGTTTTCGCTCATGCGCGGGCCACCATGAGCCAGCGGAAGGCCCAGCGCCAGGAGATCTCGGGAGAAGCGAGGCCGGCGCGCCGCGCGAGACCCGCCAGATCGCGGCGGCTGAAGCCGCGCAGGACCGAGAGAGGGGCGTCGTGACGGATGAGGCGGTTCTTCGATAGGAGGGAGGACAGGCCTTTGATCGAATGATAGGCGGCAGGGTGGCGATGAAGGTCGTTGATCACGACCCCCTGGCGGCTCAGCTCACGCATCCTGACAAGAGCCGTGACCGCAGTCTCGTCGGACAGATGGTGGAGGAGCAGGGCCGCGTGCACGACGTCGTACTTCCGCGTCAGCGGCAGATCGAAGAGGTCGGAGGTCGTGAAATCCAGGCCGGGGACGCCGGCGTGCGCCCGGCGCGCGCAGAAGACGGCCTCGGGCGCCAGATCGATGCCGTGCACGCGCGCGGTCAGGCCCCGGCGCCGCGCCCACTCCACGATGCCCCGCGCCGTGTCTCCGCCTCCCGAGCCCACGTCCAGGACATCGAACTCCCTCCGCCCCGGAGGAAGCAGCCGGGCCAACCCGTCCAAGCTCGACGCGTGGCCGCCCAGGGACCGGTTGATGAAGGCCAGTTCTCCCAAGGTCTCCGCCAGTTCCTCCGCGTCGAGGCCGGGTTCGTCCATCAGCTCGAGGGCCGCGCTGCGCGAACCGAAGTCGAGCGCGCTCATGGGAGGGTGAAAACGGCCCCTTCCATGGTGGGCGGGCCGATCCGCCAGGACATGTGCTCCAGCGTCTCGGTCTCGACGCGGCTGTGCTCGGATTCTGCGCCTCGATCCTCCGGGACTTCCGCATGCCGCGCGCGCTCCGAGCGCCGGGCGGCATCCTTACCTCCGGTCAAAGCCGGCGCCATACTATCGGCACAGCGTACCACGCGTCGGACCATCCATCAAGGGTCCTCGCCCGCCTCGGGCTCGCGGCGCGTCTCGCCGTTGGCCTCGTGGCGGAACGCCGCCACCGCCTCGTAGACGGCCTTCCGCGTCCGGTTGACGCCGCCCAGGGGCCGGTGCGCGGGGAGGCTGTGCCACGGGGTGAACGAGAGGTTCTCGCAGAAGCGCGTCCGCTTCTCGCCGTCGAACGGCTGAGCGGGTATCGTGATCGTCGCGACGGGGATGAAGGGCGACCGGGCTTCGTCCCACGGCACGCGAGAATCCTCCACGGACATCGCCGCCGGCTCGGTCCTCCGCTGGACCAGGAAGCGCAGGCAGGCGGGCGCCCCCTCCTTGGGATCGAGCGCGCGCGCCATGTTCAGGCGCAGATAGTCCGGCGAGCCGGCGAAGGCGCCGGGGCGCGCCGGCCGCGGCTCGCAAGGACGCGCGGCGTACTTGACGACGTTCCGCTCGCCGAGCAGGTAGGGCGTGGCGCTGAAGTACGGGCCGTCCAAGGGGTTGTTCATCGCCTTGCCTCGAGAGATCAGACGGGACGCGGCACGGAACTCCTTCCAGCGCCAGGGCAGCCGGCCGAAGAAGAACCACGCAGGATTCGAGCCCCGCTCGAGGCGGCGGAAGAAATCGGCGTAATCCCGGGCGTCCTTGACGAAGAAGGCGTCGTGCGTGATGAGGAGGAAATCCTGGGTGCCGGCCTTCTTCTCGCCCTCCAGGAGCTTTTCGCCCGCGACGCCCATGAGCTTGATCGCCATGCCGCGGGCGTCGGCTTTCTTGTCGGGCTGTATCTTGGAAGCGCCGTTGGAGAACCGGATCCAGGAGGCGTAGGTCCGCCCCGGCTCCGCGAAGACGCCCCCGCGAAGGTCGGCCGGCAGGACCGGGTCCACCGTGAACTCCGCCCGGACGCAGCCGTGGGCCTTGGCGTGGACGTCCCGGGTCATGACGCCCGCGACCGAGGCGCGCTCCTTCTTAAGGACGGCCACGCTGAGAGCGGCGATCTCCCGGTCGAGCGCCTCCTCCCCCGGGGCGACGCGCTCGCCGTATCCGTTCTCGGCGGCGGGCGGGGCCGCGGGCGAGCCGGAGCAGGCGACGGACAGAAGAAGGAGCAGGGCAGGGGCGGTCATTCTCATCTTGCCCGCATCATATATAACCTTCGCCCGAAAGGAGCGCCGATATTGTTGTAGAATTTTGACCGTGAAAGGACGAGGCCCCCAGGCGGCCGTGTTCGCCGCCATCGCCGGAGCCGCCCTCGGCGGCGTCTTCGCCATCCGCCACGTGGCCGCGACTCGCGCCCGCCACGAGAGCGAATGCCGCGCCCTGACCAAGGCCCTCGACAAGACCGTCCGCGCCCGCTCCCCCCGCTTCTTCGAAGGCATCGTCGAGCACACCTTCGACCGGGAGAAGGGCCGCTGCCTGGCCTCGCTCGAGTACCACTACAAGCCCTGCAACGCGACCTTGCTCAAGAAGACCCCCCTGCTGTGCACCGGCCCCGACGCCGACATCGCGATCTACACCTTCAACGACGGCGGCGCCAGCCCCCTGTTCATCTGCGAGCGGACCTACGAGACCGGGGAAGCCCGCTGCACCGAGTCGGTGTACGGCAACGACGGCAGCCTTCTGTCCAGCCGCGAGTTCCCTCCCGACCAGTTCCCGGCCATCAAGGCGGAGCTGATCAAGCCCAAGCCTTAACCTCTAAAGCCTGGCACCGCCGGGTTGACGGGGATCAATGACCGAATCCGGTCAGGACATGGTAAAATACCCGAATGGATCAGAAAAACACTCTCGATTTTCACGGTTCCGGCCTCTGGGCGGTCGTCCTCGGAGGCTCCTCCGGCTTCGGCCTGGCGACGTCTAAAAGGCTGGCACGCGCAGGCTTCAACATCCTGATCGGGCACAAGGACAAGGAAGGGACCGTCGAAACGGTGATCAAGCCCCACTTCGACGAGATCCGGGCCACCGGCGTCAAGCTCGTGACCCACAACATCAACCTGTTCGACGAGGACGGCCGCGGCGAGCTGTTCGAGAGCATCCAGACCAACTGCGGCCCCGGCAAGGTCCACCTGTTCATGCAGTCCATCGCCGCCGGGTCCTGCCGCCTGATGATCGAGGACAAGACCCCCGACTTCCGCGGCCAGGCCATCAAGGGCCTCGCGGACGCCCTCGGCCTACCCCCCGAGAAGGTCAAGGCCGCCGTCAACACCGCCTTCCACGAGAAGGGCTGCGACGCGCTGCACACCCTCGCCGATTCGCGGATCCCCTACCGCGAAGAGCTCCTCACCCAGGAAGACATGGAGAGGACGATCTTCATGATGGGCTACGACTACCTGCTGTGGGGCCGCGAGCTGTGCAAGGAAGGCCTCCTCACGAAGGACGCGCGCCTGGTCGCGATGACCTCCGAAGGCAACGAGGTGGCGTGGAAGGGCTACGCCGCCGTCTCCGCCGCCAAGACCGCGCTCGAGGCCTCCTGCCGGGCGATGGCCGTCGAGCTGGCGCCATACGGGGTCTCCTCCTACATCATGCAGGCGGGGATCACGGACACGCCCGCCGGCAACGCGATCCCGAACTTCGACCTCATGAAGGCCGCGGCGCGCATCCGCAACCCTTTCCACCGCCTGACGACGCCCGAGGACGTGGCCGAGACCATCCTCGGCCTCTGCGGCCCGACCTTGCGCTGGTCCAACGGGACCATCATCCGCGCCGACGGCGGAGAGGCGATCTCGGGGCTCTCATGAGCGCGACCTTCGACATCCTCGGGATGGGCTGGGCCCTGCCCAAGACCGAGATCGACAACGACTTCCTCCATAAAGAGGTGGGCCTGCGCATCCCCCCCCGCTGGGCGATGTCGCGCCTGGGCATCTCCAAGCGCTACACCTGCCTCTCCAAGGAGTACATCGTCCAGACCAAGAACGCCGACCCGGTGGAAGCGATGAAGAACGCCATCGCCAACGGCGTGACCCCGGTGACGCTCGGCGCCGAAGCCGCGCTCATGGCGCTCCACCGCGCCGGCGTCAGGCCGGACCAGGTCGGCATGATCATCTGCAACTGCGATTTCCCCTTCGTCATCGCCCCGGGCGCGGCCAACTACATCGCCAAGGCCATCGGCGTGGGCAACGGCCCGCACATGGACGTCAACACGGCCTGCTCGTCGTTCGCGCGGCACATGAAGATCCTCGGCGACACGCGTCCCGAGGCCTGGCCCGAGTACGTCCTCACCATCCAGACCGGCTGCTACACCACGCGCACCAGCTACGCCGCCGACAGCTTCGACGGCTACATCTGGGGCGACGGCGCGGCCGCCCAGGTCTGCTCGATCAAGCACCAGGGCCGCCTGAAGGTCGAGCCGATGTACTTCGAGACCGACCCGAGCGGAGTCGACGACGTCAAGGTCGACGGCGTCTCCCACTTCATCCAGGACGGGACCAAGGTGCGCGAGTTCTCCATCCGCAAGACCGTGGAGACCTTCGAGGCCATCGCCGCGGCGAAGAAGCTCTACGCCGAGGACGTGTACACGGTCACGCATCAAGCGAACGCGGTGATGATGAAAAGCATCATCGGCCATCTCCACCTGCCCGAGGAGAAGCACATCTCGAACGTGCGCGAGCAGGGCAACATCGCCGGGGCGGGAATGCCTTCCGCGGTCGCCCAACATCTCGACAAGCTGAAGAAGGGAGACCAGATCGTGTACGCCGTCATCGGTGCCGGCCTCGCCTGGGGCGGCGGGTTCATGGAGGTAAGGTGATGGATATCGCGGTCGTTACCGGCGCTTCCGGTGGAATCGGCGCCGCGATCGCGAAAGCGATCGCGGAAAAGTCCGGGGGCCAGCTCGCCGTTTGTCTGCATTACAACGGGAATCGTCAGGCCGCGGAGGCGCTCGTCAAGGAGATCCCCGGCTCGTTCTCCGTTCAGGCGGACATCAGCACGGCCGAAGGCCGAAAAACTCTGTTGGATGCCGTGCTTGCCAAGGGAACCCCCTTCTGTTTGATCAACAACGCCGGCATCGACAAGCCCCACGAGCCGGCCCTCATGATCAGCGAAGAGGGCTTCGACAAGATCATTTCGACCAATTTGAAGGCCCCCCTGTTCCTCATGCGCGATTTCGCCAAGGAGATGGCCCGCAACGAGTCCGGAGTGATCGTCAACATCTCCACGGTGCTCGCCCGCAAGGCCGTCGTCGGCTCCGCCGTCTATCGCGCCTCCAAGGCCGCTCTCGAAGCGCTGACCTTGCAGTTCGCCTCCGAACTGGGGCCCAAGGGCATCCGCGTCGTCGCCGTCGCTCCCGGCTTCATCGAGACGAACATGACGGCTTCCATCCCTGAGGAGCAGCGCGCCGGGATCAAGAAGGACGTCGCCCTCGGCTCCTTCGGCTCTCCCGACGCCATCGCCGAGACCGTCTGGCACGCCATCGAGAACCAGTACCTGACCGGCGCCGTCATCGCCGTCGACGGAGGCATGTCGCTGTGAGCGACCTCACCCCCGCTGAGGTGCTCAAGCTCGTCCCCCAGCGCCCGCCGATGCGCTTCATCGACCGCATCCTCGAGATCGACAAGCAGCACGTCCTGACCCAGTACACCTGGAAGGACGAGGACTGCGCCGGGCACTTCCCCGGCAACCCCGTCGTCCCGGGCGTGAAGATGGTGGAGATGGCGGTGCAGACCTCGGTCGTCGCCTGGGCCATCTACCTGATGGGCGCCAAGGCCGGCGAGGACGCCTTGGCCCGGATGGTCAACCTGTTCACTCACGTGGACAAGGGCTCCTTCAAGAAGATGGTGCGCCCCGGCGACACCCTCGCCTGCCGCGCGCAGTTCGGCAAGGACGGTTTCTTTCGCGACGGGAAGCTCGTGGCCGAGGCCGAGATCAAGTTCCTCGGCGGGCCGAAGGACGGAGAGACCGCGTTTTCCGGCGTCGTCTCCGGGCTGTGGATCCCCAAGGATTCGGAGAAACTGAAATGAGCCGATTTCCCAAGCGCGTCGTCATCACCGGCATCGGGGCGGTCGCCCCGAACGGCCTCGGCATCAAGGACTACCGGGCCGCGCTCATGGCCGGCAAGTCCGGGATCGCCCACCACGAGGAGCTCAAGAGCCTCAACTTCGCCTGCCAGATCGGCGGCAAGCCGCCCGTCTGGCCCGACGAGGCCGAGGCCCTGATCACCGGCCCCGACCTCGCCAAGCTCAACGAGGCGATGGTGTACGCGACGATGGCCGCCGTCGAGGCCGCGCGCATGTCCGGCGTCGCCGTGGACCTCAAGAAGGGCTACAACGAGACCCCGGTCGACTGGAACACCGGCGCCATCATCGGCTGCGGCATCGGCGGCATGGACACCATGTTCGACGAGCTGGCGCCCGTCATGAACGCGGCCGCCGAGCAGGACCCGGGCATGGGCTGCCGGCCCATGGGCACCGACATCGTCCCCAAGATCATGGAGAGCTCGGTGTCCGTGGCGGTCGGGAAATTCCTGGGGCTCGGCGGCCAGACCACGACGAACTCCTCGGCGTGCAACACCGGCACGGAGGCCGTCTTCGAGGCCTTCAAGCACATCCAGATGGGCTACGCCGAGTCCATGTACGCGGGCGGGGCCGAGGGCACGCACGCGGGCACCTGGTCCGGCTTCGACGCGATGCGCGACGTCCTGTGCTCCAAGTTCAACGACCGCCCCGAGAAGGGCTCCCAGCCGATGGGCGCCGGCGCCTGCGGCTTCGTGCCCTCCGGCGGCGCGGGCGTCCTGCGCCTGGAGACGCTCGAGTCGGCCCAGAAGCGGGGTGCCACCATCCTCTGCGAGGTCGTCGCCTCCTACGCCAACTCCGGCGGCCAGCGCGACGGCGGCACGATGACCTTCCCCAACCCGGACGGCGTCATGCGCTGCATCCGTCAGGTGCTCAGGGACAGCGGCGTGGACCCCAAGCGCATCTCGCTCATCAACGGGCATCTCACGTCCACCGGGGCCGACCCCCGGGAAGTGGGGAGCTGGATCAAGGCGCTGGAGCTCCCGCTCGAGAAGTTCCCCCTCATCCAGTCGACGAAATCCATGATCGGCCACTCCCTCGGCGCCGCGGGCGCCTTGGAATGCGTCGCGGTCGTGGACCAGATCGTGAACGGCTACGTGCATCCCTCGATCAACAGCGAGGACGTGCATCCCCAGATTCCCATCGGCGACAGCATCCCGCATCAGATGGTCAAGAAAGAGCTGGAGTACGTCATCAAGGCGTCCTTCGGATTCGGAGACGTCAACGGATGCGTGCTCTTCAAACGCTGGGACGGAAAATAATAGAATCAGCCGTTACTCGGAGGAACAAACAGACATGGCATTCATGAGAAAGCAGGCGGTCGTCGAGGCGGTCGACGTGAACACGCTCACCCCGGAGGACACGGAGAAGCGGATCACGGCGGGCGTCAAGAAGTACGCCACCAACGAGGCGAACTACGCCGCCGCGGACGCGAACACCCCCTACCTCGGCCACATCGTGGGCATGGGCATCGAGTCCTCCAACCTCGCCGACATCACCATGTCCATCGAGCGCCAGTTCCTCACGAAGATGACCACCAAGACCCCCGTGTCCGAGGGCTCCGCGGAGTACAAGCTCACCGCGGGCGAGCTCGGCAAGCTGCGCATCCTCGACGGCCAGGACGCCCTCGCGGCGACGCCGGGCCTGTCGGTCAAGATGCTCATGGACCTCGGCCATATGCCGAAGAACGACGCCTACCTCGAGAAGGTCATGTCCTTCGCCTACGTGATGGCGACCGGCGACGGCTGGAAGATGGCCGACGCCCTCAAGAAGATGGCGGGCAAAGCCGAGAAGCTGGCGGGCGGCGAGCGCGCCGAGGCCCTGGCGAACCTCAAGACCCTGATCGGCCAGGCCAAGGACTACGATGCCCTGCTCGCCGACGCCTCCAAGCTGGCGGCGTCCAAGGCCAAGGCCTACACCAACGACAAGGCCGGCTTCGACGCGCTGACCACCGAGCTGAACCTGACCCTCGACAAGATCAAGGGCGTGTCGGCCGGCGGCGACGCGGCCGCGCTGGCCAAGCTCCGCGGCGAGGAGGCCGAGATCCGCACGCGCCTGAAGATGAGCGCCGCGAAGCTCCGCGTCTCCCAGGAGGTCTCCGAGGCCGCCGGCAAGCGCCGCGCGATCGAGGACACGAAGGTCGCCGAGGTCCGCAAGGCCCTTCAGGACGCCGTCTCCCTGGCCGAGAAGCTCTCCTAAAATGCCGCTGGAGGCGGAGGAGATCAAGGCCCTCCGCCTCCAGTGGCTTTTGTCCCGCGCGCTCGTGGTCCCCGTGTCGCTCGTGGTGGCCGCGGTCGCGCGGCTCCATTTCGGGTACCGGCTCGACGACGAGATCGACCGCATCCGCGCCGAGATCTGGGCCAAGCTCGACGCCCACGACGGCCCGGTCATCTGGGCCGCCAACCACCTCACCCTCATCGACAGCTTCCTGGTCTACTGGGCGGTGTTCCCCACGAGCCGCCTCATCGAGGACCGCCGCATACCCTGGTCGACGCCGGAGTACACCAACTACTACAAGCTCGGCGGCCCCATCCAGAGCGCCTTCATACGCGGGCTCCTGTATCTGTGCCGCTGCATCCCGTTTCTCCGCGGCGGCGAGGACGCCGCCTCGGAGACCTGGCGGCAGAAAGCCTTCGACAAGTGCGTCTGGGTGCTCAAGCAGGGCGGCGCCGTGTTCGTCTACCCGGAGGCCGGGCGCTCGCGCTCCGGCTGGCTCGAGCCCAAGCGGCCCAAGGACTTCCTCGGCAAGCTCGCCCTCGAGGTCCCCTCCTCCAAGTTCCTGTGCGTGTACCTGCGCTCCGACCGGCAGATCTCGACGACCGCCGCCCCGCCGCGCGGCGACCGCCTGCGCGTCGTGGCCGACCTCATCGACGGCGTGCTCCCGGGCGAGACCAACGCGCGCGACATCAGCCAGCGCCTGTTCGACCGCCTGGCCGAGATGCAGCGCGAGTGGTGGAAGGGCTCGGACATGGCGCGCAACTGCGCGGGCAACGACGTCGTCGACCTGAAGGGCCCGCTCCTCCGCGAGAACTTCTCCGACGACCTCGGCGAAGCGGACCCGGAGTGGCTCGAGCGGCACCTCACGAAGAAGGAGCTCGCAGCCCTCTCCGCGCTCGGCCCCGAGGGCCTGTTCCGCGGCTTCTGGCGCTACTTCTGCGCCAAGGAGGCCTGCCACAAGGCCCTCGGCCGCGCCGTGATCGTGGTCCCCAACGGCGCCTTCCACGAGATCGAGGTGGACCTGTTCCGGCGCAAGGCGACCCACATCCCCACGGGGCTGCAGCTCGACGTCCGCTTCACCGACGACGACGAGGACAAGCTCCACTGCGTCGCCGTCCTGCGCGGCGGCTTCGTCGGCGACGACGACGCCGAGGGCGACGTCCTGTGGTCCGTCGGCGAGGTCCCTCCCGGGACCTCCCCCGGCGCCTTCGTCCGGGAGCTCGCGCTCGACATGATCGCCGCCTCCAACGACGAGATCGGCTCCTCCGCCAAGCTCGCTCTGACGGAGGATTCCGGCCTGCCGGGCGTGCTGTGGCGCGGCGCCCCCCAGGACTGGAGCCTGTCGCTGTCCCACTCCGGCCGCTACGCGGCCGCGAGCTTCATGATCTCCTGAGCCGTTCCCTCCCGGCAGCTTCCTAATATTACCCACGGACGGCCGGTCTGTTGCACGAACGGAAGGCCTAGGCTCCGCGGGACCAAAGGACGCATGTTCTGGCTCATACTTTCAAAACGGGGGCGCCGCTATAATAACCCTATGAAGAAACTACTCCTCCTTCTGATCGCGTTCCAGCCGGCCCTCGCGCTGGCCGGCGTCACCAAGGCCGCGACCACCTCGGCGTCCTCCGCCTCGAACGCCGCCGCCGTCTCCGCGGCCCCGCTCTCCGCCCCGAGCCTGCTGGCCCCGTCCTCGCTGGCTCCCTCCCTCCTGACGCCGGCGCTCGCCGCGCCGAGCGTGACCCCGGCCCCGGTCCCGGCCGCGCTCGCCGCGCCGCTCGCGGCTCCGGCGAGCGTCTCGAAGGACGGCCGCCGCGCCGCGGTCATCGAGAGGCTCCACCGCCGCTTCGTCGCCCTCGACGCGACCTTCCCCATCCCCGACGCGAGCCCCGCCGCCCGTCTGCGCCGCCACATCCGCGCTGAGCTGCTCGACACCGCCCGCACCGTGGCCGAGGCCGACGCCTCCTTGCTCGAGACCGTCGCGGGCGAGGCCGACCGCGCCCTGGCCGCCATCCAGAAGCGCCTCGACGCCGGCGAGATCGACCCCTCGTTGGACCTCCGCGTCGACCCGGACGGCGCCCCCGTCGCCGCGCACTCGCGGCCCCTGAAGGTCGGCGTCTACACAAGGTGGTCTTCGTCCTGGCCGGAGACGACCCCCGCAAGCCCGCCATGACCCCCGTCCTCGACCGCCACCCGATGGGCATCGAGGTCCTCAAGGGCTTCGCCCCCTTCTTCGTCTACTCCCCCATCGCGGTCGGCACCCAGTTCGACGGCGAGACCAACATCTTCCGCATCCTCGCGCTCAACCCCGGCATGGCCATCACGGCCTGGTACATGGTCGGCGACGACCACTACCGCCTCACCGACAAGAAGGGCAACCCCGACACCTTGCCCAAGCTCGAGGCCAACCGCGCCAAGATGCTCTCCTCCGATTCCGCCCTCCACGAGCTCAAGGTCGCCTTCATCGAGCGCGAGCGCCCCGCCGAGGCGGTCCCCACCAAGCTCGAGGTCAAGTTCATCGAGCACGCCGGCTTCGACGCCTCGTCGACGGCCGTCCGCGAGGGCAGCCACGGCCTCGTCCCGCACCGCGCCATCGAGTACGCCCGCCGCAAGGGGCTGTACGGCATGAGCGAGCCGCCGTCCCCCTCCGCCCGCCCCGTCAAATAGCCCGGCCTTGACCGGCGTACTGAGCGGAGTTACACTGGGCGGATGCGCCGCCTCGTCCTCGCGCTGACCGTCCTCGCCGCGCCGGCCTCCGCCGGGGAGAACGCCGACCCCGGCGGCAGCGGCATGGGCTCCCTCATCATGGGCTCCTGGAAGCAGGCCGAGCGCGAGGGCCACAAGGACTTCTGCTTCACCGGCCTCGCCGTGGGCATGAACCACTACCGCGTGGCCCAGCTCGCCGCCAACGAGAAGGAGAAGGCGGAGATGTCCGGGTACTACAACATCGTCACGACCTACTTCATGACGCCGGGCCTGCCCAAGTTCTCGGTCACGGTGCACGAGCCCAACGGCAAGGGCCCCAACGACCCGATCTTCCCCCTCTACAACTACTCGCTCCACATCGACGGCGACGAGACCGTCGGCCACGCGCGGTGCATCGCCAAGCTCGAAGTGAGCTACGCGCAGGCGGTCGGCCTCGCGGCGAAGGAGGGCCTCGTCCTCGGCGAGGGCAACAGCCAGTTCCTCGAGCTGCGCATGGCCTCCGACCCCTCCGAGCCGGGCTGGAGCGACAAGAGGCTGCGCGGCAAGACCTACTGGATGGTGGCCGAGACCATCGGGGACCGGGTCAAGCAGTATTACCTCGACGCGGTCACCGGCAAGGTCCTGCGCAAGCCCGCGTACCGGGCGAAGAAGCCGGAGGTCGTGATAGACGTTCCGAAGCTAAATAAGTAACGTCTCTGTCATGAACGAGACCGTCTGCGCGCTGTTCGCCGGGCAATCCGTGCAGGAAACCGGCATGGGCGTCGAGCTGCTCAAGAACCCCGCCGCCCGAGCCGTCGTCGAGCGCCTCAAGCCCTCGCTCGGCGCGGACCTGGAGGCCTTGCTGACGACGATGCCCGAGGAGCCCCTGGCGCTCACCTTCAACGCCCAGCGCGCCATCCACGCCTCGCACGTCGCCCACTGGCTCGCCTACGCAGCCGCGCACCCCGGGCTCAGGCTCGACGGCGCGGTCGGCCACTCGATGGGCGTCGTCGCCGCCCTGGTCGCCGCCGGGGCGATGACGGTCGAGGAGTCGGGCCGCTTCATCGCCGCGCGCGCGAAGGCCTTCTCCGACTGCTGCAAGGGGTTCACCGAGCCGATGGGGCTGGCCGCGGCGTCGGCCGACGATTTCCAGGACGTCGCCGACTCCGTCTCCGAGGTCCCCGGCGTCTCGGTCGCGCTGTGGAACACCCAGACGAAGGGAACCCTCGGCGGGACCACCGCCGCGCTCGAGGCCTACGCCGAGAAGGCGCGCGCCGAGGACTGGCCGGTCAAGGTCAAGGTGCTCAAGGTCGAGGGGCCTTACCACACCGCCGCCTTCGCCCCCGCCAAGGCCGCGCTCGCCGGCGTGCTCGCCGCCATCGACCTCAAGGCGCCGAAGGTTCCCGTGTTCATGGGCACCTCCGGCAAGGCCGAGACCGACCCGGCGCGCATCAAGGAGCTGCTGGCCGAGCAGACCGTCGCCTGCGAGCGACACCTCGACGCCGTGCGCGCGGCCCACGCCGCGGGCTGCCGTTCCTTCCTCGAGGTCTCCTTCAAGCCCCAGCC
Source organism: Elusimicrobiota bacterium (assembly GCA_016191335.1). Lineage (GTDB taxonomy): Bacteria > Elusimicrobiota > Elusimicrobia > UBA1565 > UBA9628 > GWA2-66-18. The sequence continues at coordinate 15,201 of JACPOW010000034.1, forward strand.
CGTGACCTGGCTCAACGACCAGCTCGAGGCCGGGTCTTACAAAGCTCTCTCCGTCCCCACCGGCGAGATCAACGCCTGATCCAAGTCATCCCCGGGATTCCACCGGTCGAATTCCGGGGATGAGCGCCTTACCCCGCGACTATCCTCAAGGATAGTCAGCGAAGGCCGGCGCTGCGCTCCGCGCACTTGCTGCACTTGCCGCACGGGTTCACGCCGCGCGGACGCAGGCAGGAGAAGGTCAGCTCGAGCGGGAAGCGTTGGCCCAGGCGGGCCGCCAGGCGCGCGACGCCGTCCTTGTGGAGCTTGGTGTAGGGAGCCTCCACCTTGAGGCGCGAGCGCAGGGCGTCGTTGATCGCGGACTCCATGTCCTTCAGGAAGCGGGGCTTGGAGTCGGCGAACGGGTTGCCGCGCAGGACGCCGAGGACGACGAGCGGGATGCCGTGCGTGGCGGCGTAGACGCCCGCCTGGCTCAGCAGGAGGAGGTTGCGCCCCGGAAGGTACACCGAGTCCCAGGCCGCGCGCGACGACGGCACGCCCTTGCCCGTCAGGCTCCAGTGGCCGCCCATGATCCAGCGCATCGGCGTCTCGGCGACGGTCAGGGGCTTCAGGCGCGGGCTCTTCAGCGCGCGAAGGAAGGCCTTCAGCCAGTGCAGCTCGGCCCTCTCCCAAAAAAAGCCCGAAGCGACGTAGAACGGATGGACCTCGTAGCCGCGCTCGAGGTAGTCGGCCAGCAGTACGCCGCTGTCGAAGCCGCCGCTGGCCAGCACGCAGACCTTCTTCCTCATCCCGCGCAATGCGCCCATAGGGCCTCCCCGTCGAAAGCCAGCTCGGTCACGCTGCGGTCGAGCAGGAACAGCGCGAGCTGGGAGCCGGCCGGCGTGAACGCGGCCGAGACGTCGCAGCGCGCGAACATCGGCCAGCGCAGCGGACGCTCGAGGCGCAGCGACCAGCCGGGCGATTCCAGAGACAAGGTGGCGAGCGGGCTCAGCGCGGAGAAATCCTCGAGCGCACGGTCGAGGACCGGCTCCTTGAATATGCCCGCCTTGAACGGGACCGGGCTCAGCGCGCGCCGCACCGGCGGCTCGCCGCCCGCCTTGAAGTCCCAGGCGAGGGCTTGCCCGGCCTTGAGCTTCGTCCCGCGCGCCGCGCCGCACAGGCGCACCGAGGTCCAGCGCCCGGTGGTCAGGTCCCAGGCGGCCGAGAGCCACGGATAGCCCCCGACGGGGGCGTCGGGGACGGGCCCCTCGAGGCCGAAGGGCTTGAGAGCCGTCTTGGTCCAGGCGGCGTGGTCGCCGGCGCCGAAGAAGCGCAGGCCGACGGCGTGAAGGCCGCCGCCGCGCACGGAGACCTCCCAGCGGCCGGGGGCGTCGAGCGCCTCGGCGGCGGCGAGCATCGCCTTGATGTCGGCGCCGGGCACGCAGGCGCCCACGGCCTTCGTCCATTCGATCCGTTCCTTCGTGTTCATCACTCTTCCTCGGGGGTCAGGAACGCCGCGCGCTTGACCTTGTCGACGAGCGCGGCGTCCTTGTAGAAGCCGGTGTCGCCGAGCGCGTATTTCTTGCGGTGCGCGGCCGCGGCGGCGGCCTGTTCCTTCAGCAGGGCGGCGGGGAACCACAGCACCGAGTGGCGCAGGAGCTCGAGCTCGGTCCACATCCCCATCACGAAGCGCCGGCCGAACTCGGTGAAGGAGCCGTAGCCGGTGAGGCCCTTGAGGGCGGCCTCGACCTGGTTGAGGCGCAGGGCGACGTTGAAGGATGGCGTCGACGACGAGCAGCTGGTTCATCTTCTGATGGCAGAATTCATGAATAAGCGTCTCGGCCTGAAGAATGCGATCCTCGGAGTGGGACAGGGCGATCAGGCCGCGCAGGTTCACGTACGAGGAGCTGACGCTGCCGTGCTCGACGGGGTTCTTGAGCGGGACGAGCGAGAAGAGCAGGTCGCGCATCTCGGAGTACAGGCCGTGGTCGCGCCCGGCGAGGTCGCAGAACGCCTCCCCGAGCACCGCGGCGAAGCGCGCGCGCTCCTTGTCGTCGAGAGAGACCAGCCCGTGCATCGTGACGCCGTGCACCATCAGCCAGCCGCGGTCGTCGGCGACGATGCCGGGCACGGCCTCGACGAGGGACTCGAGGCGGGCGGGCTTGCCCCCGAGCGACAGCTTCCCCCCCGCCGTCTTGAGCGTCAGCGGGGCCGTGGGAGCGGCCTGCAGGAACTTGGGGCTGCCGTACAGGAAGAAGCGGCCGTCGGGGTCGGCGGTCGCGTCGAGCTCCAGGCGGTCGCCGCGAGAGAGGGCCAGGGCGGCCGGGAAGCTCTGGAACAGGCCGAACTGGAGATGCCAGTCGCTCTCCTGGACGGGCGCGCCGAAGTGCCGCGCGTGGAGGTCGAGCCAGTAGTCGAAGCACGGATGCACGGCCAGGCGGTCGCGCTCGGGCGATTTCGTCCTCAGGAAGTAGCGCAGGCCCGCGGCGTAGCGGCGCTTCCTGAAGCCGGCGGGCGCGTTCTTCAGGTAGTGCTTCTCGATGCGGGCCAGGTCGGCGAGCGCCAGCTCGCGCCGGCGCTTGACCACCCAGGCCCACTCCGGGCTCAGGCCGCCGCCGAAGATCCACCGCTTCTCGTCCAAGTTATTCAATAGAGGAACCTCAGCACATGGCCCTCGAGCAGACGGGTCAGGAAATAGCCCAGAAAGATCCAGTTCGCGAAGGAGATGGTCGGGGCGAGCGGCACGGTCTCGATGCCCTCCTCCCCGCACCACTCGCGCAGCGCCTCGGCCTGCTCTCCCGTCAGGCCGTCGGCGTAGAAGGTGGAGAAGTGCTCGTCGCGGAAATCCTCGTCGGCCTCGATGCGCTCGACGAGCGAGGGGCCGAGCGTCATGAAGCGGTCGATGTGCGCGACGGTCACGCTCTTGTAGGACTCGGCGTCCCAGATCTTCACGAACACGAGCGCCAGGCCGAAGAACAGCCCCATCACCGCCCAGATGGAGAGCACCGACAGGTCCATGGCGGCGGCCCACGCCGGCGCCGTAAAGCCGCCGAAGCTCGGCAAAGTCACGACGGGCAGCGCGGGGGCGGCCGGCATGGACAGGCCGCCGCCGAGGGACGCGAGCCAGTGCCACCCGCCGACGACCCACGACCACAGCGTCGAGGACATCAGCCGCCATGGGATCAGCCCCGGCAGCATCATCAGGAAGGGCAGGAAGACGTAGCCGGTCTTGCCGGCGATGATCTTGAAGGCGAGCTGGACGCCGAGGAGTATGCACAGGCTGAAGACGGTGAGGTGGCCGAAGATCACGGCCAGGGCCGGGAGGTTCAGGTTCGGGTGACGCCACAGGATCACGGCGCAGACGCCGAACACCGTGCCCAGCGCCCAGCCCGTGCCGACCCACTGGCAGATGCGGCTCCAGGTGAACATCAGGGCGAAGCACACCAAGGTCTTGAGCACGTTGGAGGTGATGACGTCGTTGAGGTAGTAGGAGATCATCGACATCACCGCCATCATCGACAGCCACGACAGCGCGTCGATCAGGAGCTGCAGCGGCTTCTCGCGGTAGGCCTTGAGCCAGCCGCCGACCTCGGCCTTGACCTGGTCGCGCAGCCAGCAGGCCTTGCCGTGGACGACGGCCGCGGCGGCCCGGACATTGGCGAGCGTGAAGGCCTCCGCCGGGAGCAGGCCCGCGCCGAACGACTTGAAGCGGAAGCGGGAGAAGTCGAACTCGGGGAAGCGGAAGTCCTTGTAATAGGCGCGGATGAGGCCCGTGACGTGGCTCTTGTAGTGGGCGAAGCGCGTGCGCCACAGGTACTCGCAGGCGGTCAGGAACAGGAAGGCGGCGGCGGGCACGAATACGTTGATCAGCACCTCGAGGAAGAGCAGGCCCGAGCGGAACGAGCCGGGGATGCGCATCAGCGGGTAGCACAGCGCGAGGAGCACGAACAGCTTGACGTCGCCGGCGGGCCAGATGCGCAGGCGCCACAGCAGGTACGCCGCGGCGGCCGAGAAGCCCGCGTGGCCGGCGAGGGCCAGGTAGTAGTCGCGCAGGATGAACACCTTGATGACGCCGAGCGCGCCGAGCGCGGACTGCCCCAGGATCAGGGCGTAGCCGACCAGGATGAGCTTCAGCCAGAACATGATGTACTGGTTGCGGATCTTCTGCTCCTTCCAGTCCACCCAGCCCATCTGGCCCCAGGAGGAAAGGAACACGGCCCAGGCGTACAGCTGGGTGACGCGGATCAGGATGCCGGCGCCTTCCATCATCGTCCCACCTCGGGGTCGTCTCCTTCGGGCCGAGGGATGTTAGCTTTTTTCATTTCGGGAACCGGGCGCGCAGGCCCGCGATCAGGCGCTTCTGGCTCGCGTCGGGCGTCAGCGCCTCGGCGCGGCCCAGGGCCTCGAGGCCCTTCTCCCTGCGCCCGAGCGAGAAGGCCGCCTCCGCGCACGACAGCCACAGGTCGGCGTCGCGCGGGTACGCCGCCGACAGGGCGCCGAACACCTCGAGGAAGCGCGCGTGCTCGCGGAGCATGAAGTATTGCTGGGCGATGGAACGGAGCTGGTGAGGCTGGGGCGCCTGGGCGCGGGCGTGGTCGAGCGCCTCCAGGGCGGCGGCCGTGTTCCCCGCGGCGGCGGCGGCCTCGGCCTTCCGGAGCCAATGCTCGGGGTCCGACGCGGAGACCTGCTCGGCGCCCTCCAGGCCGAGCGCGGAGGCCGCCGCGACGGCCGCGGCCTGCACGGCGTCGTGGCGCGGCCCGCCGCGGGAGCGTTCGCTCGCCTCCTTGAGCAAGGCCAGGCCCGCCTTCCCGTCGCCGCCGAGGGCGACGGCGACCGCGAGGCTCACGCGCGCCCAGGGCAGGGCCGGGTCGAGCTCGATGGCCTTGCGAAGGTCGCGGGCGGCGCCGGCGTAGTCCTTCTCCAGCAGCTTCACCTCGCCGATGTGCCAGTAGAAGCGGGGCAGGATGAGGGCCTCCGGGGCCATCGCGATGCCGTAGACCTGGGTCTGGGGGTTCTGCGTCCGGCGCATCAGCTCGTGCACGTCCTTGAACCAGTCCGGGCGATGGCTCCGCACGGCCTGGAGATAGAACACCGACACGGTCGAGAGCTGGCTGAGGTCGGGCCAGGACAGGCCCATCAGCGCGTAGCTCAGCACGCGCAGGTCGTCGCTCGCCTCCCCGGGCCCGCCGGGCTTCGGGCACGACGCCGCGAGCGACCGGACGCGCTCCCCGTCCCACGGCAGCGCGGAGAGCCCCGGCTGGGCGCGGATCGCGCCGATGAGCTCCGAAGACATCAGGCAGTTGAAGCGCGGCTTCCAGTGCATGCGGTCGTTGAAGGTCTCAAGCCCCGGCGCGCGCGGGTGGGCCAGCGCGCGGAACATCGCGTCGGCCTCGACGAGGAAGGCGCCCTCGCTCTTCGCCGTCCGGCGCAGGATGTCCTGGCACAGCTTGCCGCAGATCGCGGAGCGGTCGAGCAGGGCCGCCCGGTCGAAGGACGCGCGCGCCTCGTCGAGCAGGCCCAGCTTCTCCTCGGCGCGCGCGATGAAGCCCCAGGTGAAGGCGCCGTGCTCCCCGCCGCGCGGCGCCGAGTCCAAGGACTTCTTCCAGCCGCGGCGCGCGCCCTCGTAATCGCCTTTCAGGAAGCTCACCCAGCCCGGCAGGAACTCCGCGTCGTACGGAGAGCGCCCGACCTCGGCCGGCTCGCGGTAGTTGCGCGGGGGCACGACGACGGCGACGGGCACGCCGCGCTCGCGCGCGTGGCGCAGGTTCTCGGCCAGGTTCCGCTCGAAGGCCGCGTCGCGGGCGTCGGCGGCGGCCTCGTCGTACTTGATGTCCCCCGCCTTCCTCGGCTGGAAGGTCTTGACCAGCGCGCGGTAGGCGGACAGGCGGCTCAGCCTCTCCTGGGCGCGCATGACCCAGATCGGGATCGGCGCGGAGGCGATGCCCTCGTTGTGCCCGGTCAGGAAGACGAGCAGGTCGGGCGAGTGCTCGAGCACCTCCTGCTCGATGAGGGCCTCGCGGTAGCTGTCGTAGCCGGCCATGCCGCAGTTGATCACCTCGACCTTCTTCCCCGGCAGGACCGCCTGGAGGGCCTGGGCGAACTCCCCTTTCTCGCCGGAATACTGGAGGAGCCCGGCGATCGAGCCGCCGAGGACGAAGACGCGGAAGGCGTCGGCAGACTTCACGACGGAAAAAGAAGATTCCTTGGAGGCGGGACGCTGGTTGCGGTAGAAGCCGGGCCGGTCCGGGTCCAGGGCGAAGAACGGCTGGACGATGTCCTCGTAGTAGTACTTGTTCGCCCGCGAGTCCGCGCGCGACGCGGAAGGGACCAGGACCAACGCCGCGGCCAGGAGCAGGCCCCAAAGTTCTAATCTACGCATCGATTGAGACAGGGTAGGTCAAAATAACAGGGGCGTCAAGGGATGCAAAATGGCTAGACTTTCTCAGTAAGAACCATGAAACGGACCTTGCCGCCGGACACCCTCGTGGAAACCCTCGGCCGGCACTTTTTCCTGGGCCGCTCCACCGCGCATCTTCCCGGCCGCCACGGCATCATCCATGAGAAAGACTACCGCGCGGCGCTGGCCCGTTTCCCCGCGAAGCCCTCCCCTCGCGCGCTCGCCGAGCGCGGCCGCCTGCTCCGCGTGCTCGGAGAGACGGCGCGCGCGTCGGCCGACCTCGACGCGGCGCTGAAGGCCGATCCGTCCCTCGCCGCCGCTTTCGCCTGGCGCTGGGAGCTGAAGGCCGCCGCGGGAGTCAAGTCCTCCGCCGACATCGAACGCGCCGTCGAGCTCGAGCCGGACAACGGCTGGTGGCGCCTGTGGCTGTCTTTGGCCCGGATGACGAAGGGCGCCTTCGAAGCGGCGCTCGAGGACGCCGAGGCCGCCGCGAAGCGCCTTCCGCGCGAGGCCCTGCCTCTCGCCGTCCAAGGCCTCATCCTCTACAAGCTCAAGCGCCAAAAAGACGCCCTCGCCCCGCTGAGCAAGGCCCTGCGCCTCGACCCCGGGCTGGAGTGGGGCTGGCGCCTGCGCGGCATCTGCAGGTTCGAGCTGGGCGACCGGGACGGCTGCCTCGCCGACTGCGTGGAGGCGATGCGCCTCGACGAGAACTGCGGCCTGCTCTTCGTGATGCTCGGCCTGCACGCGCTCAAGACCGACTCGCGCCAGAGCCTCGACGCCGCGACGCGCCACATCGAGGCGCGCCCCGGCGATTTCTGGGCCTACGTGTTCCGCGCCGACGTGCGCCGCGGGCCCGAGATCGGCGAGAACCTCGGCGCCCTCGACGACCTGCGCCGCGCCGCCGAGCTCGAGCCGGGGCGCGGCTTCGTCTGGGCCTACCTGTCCCGCTGCCAGATCACCCTGGGCGATTTCCGCTCCGCGGCCGAGTCCCTGAAGAAAGCGGTCTCGCTCGAGCCGAAGACCGGCTGGATCCGCGCCTGGCACGGCGAGTTCCTGCGCCGCACCGGCGACGCGGCGGGGGCCGCCAAGGCGCTCGACCTGGCCGTGCGCCTGTCCCCCGGCTACGAGCTGGCCTACGCCTGGCGCGGCAGCGCGCGCCGGCTCCTCAGCAAACCGAAGGACGCCGTCGCGGACCTGGGCATCGCCATCGCGCTCAAGCCGCACACCATCGACCTGTGCCTGTTCGAGCGCATGCACGCCTACCGCGCCTTGGGCCGCACCGCCGAGGCCCTGGAGGACATCCAGCGGGCGAGCGCGCTGAACCCCAAGTACCTCTGGGAGGCCGAGCCCAAGAGCTTCGCCCGCGGCCTCAAGGAGCTCGACGCGGAGATCAAGCGCTCTCCGAAGAACGCTCTGGCCCATCTCTGGCGCGGCGACATCATGATGCGCCTGCGCGACTTCGCGCGCGCCGAGAAGGACTTGAGCCGCGCCGTCGCGCTCAAGACCTGCCCGCCCGAGGCCCTGATCCTGCGCGGCCGCACGCGCGGCGAGCTCGGCCAGTGGAAGGACGCCTTCGCCGACTTCGACGCGGCCATCCGCCGCGACCCGGAGTCCGCGTTCGCGTACGCGTGGCGCGGCCGCGCGCGGATGCTCCGGGACGACCTCAAGGCCGCGATCGCCGACTTCGAGCGCGCCCTCGAGCTGGAGACGAACTCCGCTTGGATCCTGAGCTGGAAAGGCGAGGCCGAGTACCGCCTCGGCCGCGACGCCGCCGCCGAGGCCTCGCTCTCGAAGGCCATCGAGGTCCATGTGAAGTTCGCCGACGCCTTCCTGTGGCGCGGGGCCGTCCGCCTGCGCACCGGCGACCGCGAGGGCTCGATGTCGGACCTGAACCAGGCGTTGTCGCTCCAGCCGGGCAACGCCCTCGCGCTGTACCACCGCGGCAAGCTCTACCTCAAGCACGGGTACGCCGCCGAGGGCCGCGCCGACTTCGCCCAGGCCGCCGAGAACCCGGGCCTCCTCTCCCCCGCCGAGCTCAAGGAGGTCAAGGCGCTGCTGCGCAAGCCCGCTCCCGCCGCGGCCGCGCCCTCGGCTCCCGACGCGCTCGTCGAGAAGGCCCGGGCGCTCCAGAAAGAGGGCCGTCACCAGGAAGCCGCCGATATCTACGGGAGTCTTCTCGCGAAGCGAGAAAGCCCCGAGCTGTACGGCCTGCGCGCCGAGGCCTACCGCTGCCTGGGCCGCTACGACCTGGCCCTCGCCGACCAGAGCGCCATCGTCAAGCTCCAGCCGGGCTCGGCCGACGCTCTGTCGGGCCGCGTCGAGTTCCGCCGCCACCTGTGGGATTTCGAGGGCGGCCTCGAGGACGCGGAGGCGGCGCTCGCGCTCGACCCCTCCTCGGCCTCCGCCTGGGTCCAGAAAAGCGAGTGCCTGCGCAGCCTCGGCCGCTACGACGAGGCCATCGCCGCCGCGACCAAGGCCGTCGAGCGCGACGCGTCCTGGCCCTGGGCCCGCATCGTGCGCGCGAAGGCCCGGCGCCAGAAGGGCGACCTGGAGGGCGCGCTCGCCGACACGCGCGAGGCGGAGAACGGCGGGACCGACGCCTACGCCCGCGGCTGGCGCGCCGAGATACTGCGCAAGGCCGGCCGCCTCAAGGAAGCCCTCGCCGACATCAACGCCGGCGTCACGCTCCAGCCGCACAACGCCTGGTTCAAGGCCCTGCGCGGCCAGATCCAGGTCGAGCTCGGCGCGCGCGAGAAGGGCCTGGCCGACCTGCTCGAGGCGATGCGGCTCGACACGCGCTGCTCCTGCGACTACGACTTCATGGGCGCGCAGGGGCCGCTCGTGCTCAAGGACGAGAAGCTCGATTGGGTGTACGCCTGGCGCGGCGGCGTGCGCCGCGCCGCCGGCGACCTGGGCGGCGCGCGCGCCGACCTCGACCACGCGCTTCGCCTGTCCCCGGGCTGCTTCTGGATCCTCGCCTGGCACGGCGAGTTGCGCCTGACCATGGGCGAGGCGGCGGCGGGGCTCACCGAGCTTCGGCGCGCGCTGAAGCTCGAGCCGGGGTACGCGCAGGCCTGGGTCTGGCTCGGACAGGCGTTGCTCAACCAAGGGAATACGGCCGAAGCCTTGAAGGCCTTCGCGTCCGCCCTGGACCTCGAGCCGAACAACGTGTGGGGCCTGATCGGACGGGCCGTGTGCTTGGAAAAGACGGGCAAGACGACGGAAGCGGCCGCTCTCTTCTCCCGGGCCCAGGCCATCGCGCCGGGCCTGTTCGCCGCGCCCGAAGTTACCTAACAACCTTCACTGGACAGCCCTCCGTTTGGCAACGAAGACGGGGCTTGCGGCGGGCGGCTCCACTGTCGTTGACGACAGTGCCGCTGTGAACAGCGTGGATAAGTCCGGAGCGAGCTTAAAACCGGGCGGAGAGCGTGAAGCGGTGCGTGCTGCCGAGTTCGCCCGCCGCCTGCGCCGCGTAATCCAGGCCGAAGCCGCCCTTCCTGAGACCGAGTCCCAAGGTCAGGCCGCGCGCCGCGTCGAAGCCCGTGCCCTCGACCGCCGAGCTCTTGCTAGCTCGCAAGTCCAATCGCATTATTTTATTCCCCGTGAATAATATCGAGTAAGAGCTACGACCCCGGAAATAATCCCCGCGCCAAACGGCGTCAACCCCA
>JACPOW010000111.1 GCA_016191335.1 Elusimicrobiota bacterium
GGTTCTCGGCCGCCTATTCTACCGCTTCACCCTCAGGTTTTCGCGAAGCGAAAACCCTGGCGCCGCAAGGCGCCATGCCGTTTAAGCGCCGGTATCAACTCGGTCCAGGACCGAGTTCAAAACCCCGTGAACTTGGAGTCAAGTCGTGATGTCAGGAACAGCGGGCGGGACTCCGGTCGTTCCCGGGGCAGTCATATCGGTGCCGCAGTCGGCCAATTTCATATTGACTGTGACGCCGGAATCCGGATTGTCTGCTGCGCACTGCTTAGAATTCAGCGAAACGGGAACGACCTGTTTAAGGCCTACCGCACCGACCGTATCCGCGACTCCGATCGCGCGGGCTCTCCGCTACACCATCTCGCCGTTCTCCGCCGGACCTCATATGGCGGTGTATCCAGACAACAATCAGAGTTTCTCGCTTGGGAACGGAGCAAAGTTGTCGCTTTTCAACGCTACGAGCCACGGACTGCTTCCCAAGGCGGAGCTCCTGTTTGGTTCCGCTGGTGCCGAGCATGTCAACCTCCTGGGACAGCAGGTATACAACGTCACGGCGTCCGTTGATGTTTTCTACACCACACCTTTTACGCTCAGTCTCGCCTTCGACCCCGCCAAACACACGGCGGGACGGGACATCCGCATCGGCCGACTCGACGCATGCCGACTCAAACTGTTCCCGACGACCACCTCTGCGGGAGTGGCAACCGCGGCGGTCGATGGCTTCGGCCGCTTCGTCGTCGTCGAGAGCCGGTTTGATACCCCTACGACGGTGACCAATGAGAGCTGCCGTATCACCTCTGCGTCTTCCGGGGTCGAGATTTCGCCGAACACGTACAGTCCGCGTTTCGGACAGGCGCTCAACGTGTTCGGCTCCCTGGGGCTGGCCCCCATCAGCGCGGCTTGCAAGTTCGGGCCAACGAGCAAGACGTTTTCTCCGGCGGCCGTGGTGACATCTTGCTTCAACCCGGCCGAGCTGCCTCCTGGATTCCCGGCGAGCGCTCTCACGCTCTATCAATTCAATACGAATGGAGTGCGCGAAAAGCTTGCGGACCAGGCGGTGGACCTCAGCAGAGGGTTCGTTTCTGGATCGGTCTCTCAGTTCAGTTCGGAATTCGGTATTTTTGCCCCGACGACGCCCGTTCCCGCAAGCGATCTTCTGGCTCCGATCACCGCTGTGTCGGTGGACGCGCATGCAGCGCCGTCCGGGGACTTCTTCGTCATGAGCACGACCTCGACGTTGTCCCTGTCGGCTGCGGATCCCGCTTTCCCCGGAGCGCCACAGTCCGGGTTGGCGAGCACGCGGCTTCTGGTGGATGCCATTTTCGTCGATACCATTGCGACGCCGGGCGCGCTCTATGCCGGTCCGTTCACCCTCGACGCTGGATCCCACACGCTTGTCTTTTATAGCGCCGATGTGGCGGGAAATATCGAGGATGTTCAAATCAAGTCCGTACTCGCCGCCGATCCGCCGGAACGCGCCGCGGGTCTAGCCGTCGGCCGAGACCCGGGGAACAGGCTCTGGACCGTTGCCCTGGCTGGGAATAATGTGTCCCTTGCGAAGGGAGGCGAGAACGACGTTGTGGTCGCCTCGGCACCGATCCCGCAGGCCGTTGCAGATGCGCGATGGAATTTACTGTTCGACGACGTCGGCGGCGCTTACGCGGTGGGAACGGCCGATGGCCCTTCGACTCTCGGTGCCGACCTCGCGGTCTATAAGGCATCCGCGGGTGGAGAAGCGATCGTATCCTCACGAACGTTTGATAGCGGGTTCGGCGGCGGCGACTTTGTCTTCGACGCGGCCCCGCCGGGCTGGATCGCGGGAGCGGTCGAGGCCCCGGAGGGGGTGTTCAGCGCGGCTCTGTGGCGCTTGACCTTCGCTGATATGACCGTGGCGCTCAGCACGGCCTTCGCCCGAGGAGCGGCAATCGGCGTAGCGGTGGACGCGGATGGATCGATATGGGTGGCGGGATACGTCGAGAATCCCTCGCCGCGTTCGAGCCGTGTCCTTGATCTCGGCCTTTGGCGGTTCTCCGCGGACGGCCAGACTTTGATCTCCGGTCCTTTCCGCCGAGAGGCATACGTCGCGGAATTCGCCCCGACGTTCTCGGCTAAAGTCCTGATTTCGAGCGGCGCCGTGACGGTCGTCGCCCCTCGTGGGCGTCCAGGAGGGCGGACGGACCTTGGCGCGGTGAGGTTCGATAAGGCGAACGGCGCGGTGCTTTCGGAGGTGGCTTGGAGGTCGGCCGACGGGGCAAGCGCTTATCCCGCAGCGCTGCTTCCCGACGGATCCGGCGCCCTGGCGGCGGGAGGGGTCGGCGCCGGCATCACGCGAGCCGCGATTTGGCGATTCAGCGCGTCGGGTGGCTTCGTGTCGGCGACTCAGGCGGAGGCGGGCGGGGCGCGCGGTGCCGTAGCGCGCGGCGTGGAACTGTGGCTCGCGGTGGACGACGCGACGGCACCTTACAAAGTGCAGGCGGAGAGCGCATTAGTCGGCGCACTCTCGGACATTCAGCCCCCGCGAGTCGCGCTGGCCGCGACCGGGACCTCCGTCCCGAGCGGTGGAAGCCTGTTCGTGTCTTCATCCGGTCTTGTGGCTCTCGTGACGATCGACGACAAACTCGTGGCGGGCGATGGCCTGGGCGCGGCGGCGCCGAGTGTTTATCAGCGCTTGGATTCGACAGGTTCGTTCCAGGCCTATACGGCACCCTTCGCTTTCGCCTTCGAGGGGGCTCATTCCGTGGATTTCTACGGAGTGGATGCGGAGGATAATCCTGGCGTCATATCATCGGCCTCGATCCGCGTCGATGCGACGCCTCCGTTCACCCAGCTCAACCATAACGGCGCCGTTTTCTCCCTCGACAGCTTCGACCCCAACGGCTCAGGCGTGGCCCGGATCCGATATCTCCTTGATTTCACCAACCCCGCAGTCTGCAATAACGTGGTGGAGGATACGGGTGCAGCGCGCGGAACGTGCGAGAATCCCTGGTACGCCGGGCCGTTCACTTTGCCGAGCGGCGATCATCAAGTCTATTTCCAGGCGTTCGACGGCGTCGGCAACGTTGAGTCTCTGAAAGGTGAATTAGTGAACGTGCAGGCGGGCGGCGGAGGTTCCGGCCCCGCTTTCGGCGGGATGGGAATAGGCAAGGGTTCTTCGGACGAATTGTGGTCCGTCAACGTGAATGACGGATTGATCGGATTCGCACGGGCGGATTCCTCGGGGGTGCTGACCTCTTCGACGACGTTGGAGGATGGGGTGGACGGACTCCCCTGGTCGGTGTTCTTCGACGGCGCGGGCCGCGCCTATGCCATCGGCATGGCCGACGGGCCCGCGACGCAGGCGCTCGACCTCGCGATCTATAAGGCCGCGCCAGCGGGCGACGCGGTCGAGTCGCGAACTTTGCTTGACGGCGGGTACTCGAACAACGACCTGGTCTTCGATGTCAAGACGCCTGGCTGGATCGTGGGCGCGGTTCAGACGTCCGGGCCCGTCGATTTTGAGGTGGCGGGAGAACGCAGCCTGTCGATGGCGCTCTGGAGGTTCGATTCTGCCGCTGGGACTGTCCAGGCTTCGACAAGCTCAACTAGGGCAGGTTTTGATTTCGGCACGGGCATCGCCGTCGATGCGGATGGGAGTCTTTGGGTCGCCGGTTACTCCGCGCGGCCTAACGCTCCCGATGTCGGCGGCCTTGATCTGGCGTTGTGGCACTACGCCGCGGATGGCCGAACTTTACTCGGCGGACCCTTCTTCAAACCCGGATACTCGAGCAGTCTGGATGGCGGGATCGTGGCCCGAGTCCACGTCACTGGCGATGCCGTCTATGTGGCGGCCCCTCGGCTCAATGCCGCCGGCGGGTCCGACATGGCCTTCTTGAAATTCGGGAAAACCACGGGCCAGGCCACGGTTGAAACCGTTTGGCAGGCCTCGGATGGGTCTTCGTCTTATCCGGTGGCCATTTTGCCGGTAGCCACGGGATTGCTGGTCGCCGGAGGAATCGGCAACGATTTGACCGATGCGGCGCTATGGCGCTTCGGCCTCGACGGCGCTCTCCAGAGCGCGACCATCACCGACGCGGGCGGGGCGTTGGGCGCGGTATTTAAGGGTAACGAACTTTGGTTGTCGGTGAGCGGTTCGACCCTCCCTTATCGAGTGTTGAGCGAGGTTGCCGCTTCAGGAACTTTGGTCGACATCAGCACCCCGGCGGCGGCGGGCTTCGCTGTCAATCCCGCGACCGGTCCGATAGGGATTCCTTTCACAATCGCGGGTAGCGGCTTTGGGAATTACGGCGGGGCCAACACCCGGGTCAAGTTTGGGACTTTGGTCGCGCCGGTGTCAGTGTGGAACAACACGACGATCTCGGGCACCATTCCCGGGCTGTCCACCGGCTCCTACGCGGTTGCCATCGAGCGCCAGAACGCCTCGAGCGTGACCAGCGTCTCGGCGGGCAGCTTCGCAGTGACGGACCTGAACTCCGCCGCGCTGAACGTCTCCTCCGGACCCATCGGCGTGCCGTTCACCATCACGGGCACGGGCTTCGGGCCTTACGCGGGGACGCTCTCCCGCGTGCTCGTCGATGGTGCCACGGCGCCGCTATCGGTGTGGAACAACACGACCATCGCCGGCACCATTCCCGGTGTGACGCCGGGGGCCAAGACCATCGTCATCCAGCGCGCGGCCGGCTCCGTCTTGTCGACGAGCGACGGCTTTGCCTTCGAGGTCACCGTGCCATCGGTGACGACCGTCAGCCCGTCCTCCGGGCCGATCGGCGCGGCGTATACCTTGACGGGCTTCTCCTTCGGCCCGTACGCGGGGACGAACACCCGTGTGCTCATCGGCGGGGCGACCACGGCCTTGTCGCTGTGGAACGACCGGACCATCAAGGGCACGGTGCCGGGCTCTCTGGCACCCGGCGTGCAGACCGTGGTCGTCCAGAGACTCACCTCCGGCGGCGGTTTTGTCGAGTCCGGCGCGGTCTACTTCCAGGTCGCGGGGTTGGCCTTGGCGAGCCTCACGCCCTCATCGGGCCCGATCGGCGTTCCGTTCACCATCAACGGCACGGGATTCGGCGCCTACGACGGCGCGAACACCCGCGTGAAGTTCGGCGTGAGCACGGCTGCCCTCTCCCTGTGGAACGATACGACGATCACTGGGACGATCCCCGCGCTCGAGCCGGGCGCCTGGCCCGTTGTGGTCGAGCGCCAGCAGGGAAGCTCCGTCTCGGCCAGCTCCAGCGCGACCTTCACCGCGACGGCGCTGAGTGTCAGCGTCCTTTCGCCCTCGTCCGGGCCGATCGGCGTGCCCTTCACCATCACCGGCTCGCAGTTCGGCGTGTACGGGGGGGCGAACACGCGCGTGAAGTTCAACGGCGTCGTGGCCCCGGTCTCGCTCTGGAACGACAGCACCATCACGGGCACCGTCCCGGCCCTGTCGACCGGCGTCGCCGAAGTCGTCGTCGAGCGCCAGCAGGGCGCCTTCGTCGCCGCGAGTGGGGTCTCGTCGTTCACCGTCGTGGAGCTCGCGCCGACGGGAATGACGCCTGAGGCCGGCCCCATCGGCACGGCGTTCACCCTCACCGGAAGCGGCTTCGGGCCCTACGCGGGGACCAACTCTCGCGTCATGATCGGCGGCGTCGCGGCGTCCCTGTCGCTGTGGAACGACACGACCATCAGGGGCACCATCCCGGACCTCCCGGCCGGCGCCCAGCCCCTGTGGCTCGAACGCAGCGCGGGGACGGGCGTGCAGTCGAGTGCCACCAACTACTTCGAGGTCACGACACCCGCGGTCGCGTCGCTGGCTCCCTCCTCGGCCCCGATCGGCGCCCCGTTCACCATCACCGGCACGAGCTTCGGCGCCTACGGCGGGGCCAACACGCGCGTGATCTTCAACGGCGTCGTCGCCGCGCTGTCCTTGTGGAACGACACGACCATCACCGGCACGGTGCCGGCCGTGCCCGCCGGCGTCGTTGACGTGGTCGTTGAGCGCCAACAGGGCGCGGGCGTCGTCGCGACCAGCGCGTCGGCCTTCACGGTGCTCGAGCCCGCTGTCGGCGGACTCTCGCCCTCGGCAGGCCCCATTGGCACGGCGTTCACCCTCACCGGGAGCGGCTTCGGGCCTTACGCGGGAGCCAACACTCGTGTCTTGATCGGCGGCGCGGTCGCTTCCCTGTCCTTGTGGAACGACACGACCATCACCGGGACCATCCCGGCGCTGCCGTCCGGCCCCCAGCCCGTCTGGCTCGAGCGCAGCGCGGGGAGCGGCGTCTCGTCGAGCGCGACATCCTACTTCAACGTCACGACGCCTTCCGTCGCTTCGCTGACGCCGTCCTCGGCGCCCATCGGCGCGCCCTTCACCATCACCGGCACGAGCTTCGGCGCTTACGCCGGGGCGAACACGCGCGTGAAGTTCAACGGCGTCACGGCTCCCTTGTCGGTTTGGAACGATACCACTATCACCGGAACCGTGCCCGGGACCTTGCCTCCCGGGGACGCCGAGGTGATCGTCGAGCGCGCGGCGGGCGCGGGGCTGGTCGTCAGCGCGACTCAGGCCTTCTATGTGCTGGCCCCGGCCATCTCCACCGTATCACCGTCCTTCGGCCCGGTAGGGACCGTGGTGACGGTCACGGGTGCCGGCTTCGGACCTTACTCGGGGTCCTTGACCCGGCTGCTTGTCGGCGGGGCCACGGTGCCGTTGTCCGTCTGGAACGACACAACGATCCGCTGGACCGTGCCCTCGTCCTTGGGCGATGGCGAATACCCGGTCGTCGTGGAGCGCTCCCCGGCGGGCGGCACGGTGCAGAGCGCCTCGGCGACCTTCACGGTGGGCACGGGCTACAGCGGCGCGTCGTTTGCCTTCGCGTCCACCTTGTCGCTGGCGTCCACGCCCGACACCCATTTCGAGGGCGACATGGCCCTGTCCTCGGCGACGGGCGGACGCATCGACACGCCGGCCAAGGCCGCCGTGGACATACCGCCCAACGCGATGGAGGAAGACACCGAGATCACGCTCAAGCGTATCAAGGGCGACGGCCTGCGCGCCCAGGCCGCCGAGGAGATCCAGAGGAAGGCCGCCGGCGAGCCGATCGAGTTCGGCCCCGAGGGCACGCGCTTCGCCACGCCGGTGACCATCGAGCTGCCCTACGATCCCGCGCTGACCAAGGACGAGACTCAGATCGCGATCCCCTCCGACCACCCCCTGCGCCGCGCGTGGGAGGACCTGCCGAGCGTGGTCGACCGCGCGCGCAAGGTGGTGACGGCCAAGACGGACCACTTCTCGATCTACCAGCCGATGGGCCTGGCTCCGACGGCCGCCTCCCAGGACGAGTGCTACTTCCGCGACGCGTACGCCTTCCCCAACCCCTCGCGCGTCGGGTCCGCGGTGACCTTCCGCATACAGCCCGGCCTGGCGGAGACGGTCGAACTGCGGGTCTACGATCTGTCGGGGCTGAAGGTCCACGCTTCGTCCGACTTCAACTTCCTCGGGGCCATCGACGACGGCAACGGGAAGGGGGCGCAGAACACCTACGACCACGTCTGGGGCGTGAGCGGCGTGGGCAGCGGCGTGTACAACTTCGTGATCAAGGCCAGCCAGCGCGGGAATAAGCCCATCACCAA
>JACPOW010000112.1 GCA_016191335.1 Elusimicrobiota bacterium
AGGGGTTGGGAGACGTGAAGATGAGCATGTCAATAAAAGACCACGCCTGTGGGCGTGGTATTTTATGTCGTGACCTGTCGCGCGAGAATTAAAATGTCATGATCGCGTTGAATAGAAATGTCATGGTCCAGCTGATACAACGTCCCTCAACAACAGGAGGGACGCATGGAGGAGCGACTGACCATGACGAACCGGGAACTCGACAAGCTCAGAGTGATTCGCCAGGTGCTGGAGCACAAGCTCAGATGCCACGAAGCGGCCAGACAATTGGGATTGTGCGTCCGTCAGATTGTGCGCGTGTGTGGGCGAGTCCGGACCGCAGGCAACAAGGGGGTCCTCCATCGCCTGCGGGGTCGGCCCTCGAATCATCAGCTGCCGAAGGGGCGACTGGCCAGGGCCCTGGCGTTGGTGAAGATGCACTACCCGGATTTTGGCCCAACCTTCGCCACCGAGAAGTTGCGCGAGCGCCATCGGCTCGTCATCTCGCCCTGGGCGTTGCGTCAGGGCATGATCCGGGCTGGGTTGTGGAGGCCCCGACGGCAGCCGGTGACCCATCGGGCCTGGCGAACCCGCCGGGCCTGTGTCGGGGAGCTGGTGCAGCTCGATGGCTCCGACCATCCCTGGTTCGAGGCGCGGGGGCCGCGGTCCGTCTTGCTCGCGTACGTGGACGATGCGACCAGCCGCCTGCTCGACGGGGCGTTCGTGGCCGTCGAAGATACCCTGACGCTCCTGCGGATTACCCGGACCTACCTGACGCGGCACGGTCGTCCGGTGGCCTTCTACGTGGACAAGGACTCGATCTACCGCGTCAACCGGCAGGCCACCATCGAGGAACAGCTCCAAGACAGCGCCCCCGTGACCCAGTTCACGCGGGCCATGCGCGAGCTGGACATCGAGGTGATTCCGGCCCACAGTCCCCAGGCCAAGGGTCGGGTGGAGCGCTCCTTCGACACCCATCAGGATCGCCTCGTCAAGGAGTTACGGTTGGCGGGGATCCGCGACATGGGGAGGGCCAATCACTTCCTGCGCACCCGCTACGTCCCGGCCCACAATCGGCGCTTCGCCATCGAACCGGCCAATCCGACCGACGCCCATCGGCCGCTCTTGCCCACGCACGACCTCGACGCGATTCTCGCCCTCCAGACCCTCCGCACCGTCGAGCGCGACTTCACGGTACGCCTGCAGAACCGGTTCTTCCAGCTCGTGCCCGACCAGCCAGTGCGGGTGCGCCCGAAGGACACCGTCCTGATCGAGCAGCGCCTGGATGGGACGGTGCATCTCCGGTGCAAGGGGCGCTACTTGGCGTTCCAGCCCATCGCCAAGTCCGCGCCGCGACGGGTGAGGGTCGCGGCGCTGGCTCCAAGCGCCAAGCGGTCTCGACGGGCCTATCGTCCGCCGCGGACGCATCCCTGGACGGAGCCCTCGTACGCCGCGATGCGCCGACGCCAGGCCGCCGCCCACGCTCACCAGGGGGGTACTCCGATGCCTCCCCCCGTGGTGATCGTCGATCCTGGGGCCTCTCAGAGGCCAAAAACTCGACCAGGGAGCTCGCTCTCGGCCTCCAATGGCCGTGGAGCACCCGTGCACAAGGTTTGCACCCTTCCCCCAGACCCCCATCCACGAACGACGACGACCCATGACATTTCTATTGAACGGAAACCATGACATTTCTATTGGCTTGCAACAGCCTGCCGTCGTCAGCTTGACAGACTGAGCTCGACGACGTATAGTCGTAGGAGGAGGCACGTGAAATGTCAAATACTCGGAAGGGC
>JACPOW010000129.1 GCA_016191335.1 Elusimicrobiota bacterium
AGTGATCCGGTGGTACCTCGTGGGAGGGCCATCGCTCAACGGATAAAAGCTACCCCGGGGATAACAGGCTGATCTGGTCCAAGAGTTCACATCGACGACCAGGTTTGGCACCTCGATGTCGGCTCATCGCATCCTCCCGCTGGAGCAGGTGGGAAGGGTTGGGCTGTTCGCCCATTAAAGCGGTACGTGAGCTGGGTTCAGTACGTCGTGAGACAGTACGGTCTCTATCTACCATGCGCGTTAGGAAACTTGAGAGGAGCTGTCCCTAGTACGAGAGGACCGGGATGGACGAACCGCCTGTATGCCAGTTATCCCGCCAGGGGTATCGCTGGGTAGCGGTGTTCGGAAGGGATAAACGCTGAAAGCATCTAAGCGTGAAACCCTCCTCAAGATAAGGTTTCCCGGGTCGCAAGACCCCCGAAGGACGCAGGAAGACTACCTGCTTGATAGGCTGCGAGTGTAAGGGCCGCGAGGTCTTAAGCGAAGCAGTACTAATCGTCCGAGAGTCTTGGCCGTATTCTTCGATCAGGCGGGCCCCTTTTGGCGGCCCCCGTGTGAAGATTGTTTACTTCCACTCGACTTAATTTGCTATAATCTACATGGAGTTCATCCCGCATGGAAATCGGGGTGATGTTCGTCGCTATGCGTCGTTCAACCAGACTCCCGCCGGCTCCGCAAGGAGCCAATGATTCAAGAGGTTTGTGAGATCGGTGATATTTCCGGCAGGGATACACCCGTTCCCATTCCGAACACGGCCGTTAAGCCTGCCAGGGCCGATGGTACTAACACCCAACTCGGTGTTGGGAGAGTAGGTCGTCGCCGGTCTCATCAACCTCTTGAATCACCTCGTGAAGAACAGTCTCGCAGTCCGTCGCGCGATCTTGTCCTTGGTCCTGGCGTTCGCGGCCTTTCCGGCCGCGGCGCAGATCTCGGGCTTGACCGCGCGTCAGTCGTCGAGAGGCTCTTTGAAATTCCTGGCTTACTACCAGGGTGTCGCTGACCAGAACCTCAATTTCTCGGTCAGCAATTCAGGCGTTTGCACCGCGGCACCGCCCAACGGCGGCGTCGCGTTCCCATGCAACAGCTCGGCGGACATCGAGGCGAAAGGCTCGGGCGGCGCCGGGATGTTCAAGCTGGCCTGGCAGGCCGCGGAACGCTTCCAGCTGTACGCGCACGTCGGCACGGGTGACTACAGCATCAAGGTCCCCTCGACGACCGCGGAAAACACCATTTCGGGCGACAAGCTCGGCGTCATTTTCGGCGCCGGCCTCAAGGCTTCCATCGTCCCCGATACGATCGTCAACCCGGCGATCGCGCTGGATCTCAACATCACGAGATCGCATTACAATTTCAATCGCATCACCCCGGGGGGGACTCCGGGCATCAACAACGGTTTCAGCCAGCGTCTGACTTTGATGACGTATCAGGTCGCCGTGGAGACGAGCCACCTGTTCGAGATCGACTCGAACTGGAAGCTCGAGCCTTACGGCGGCGTGAAGTGGACGAGAGTCCAGGCCGATCTGAAGGACCTCGCCGGCGGCGGTCACTCCGGCGGGCAGAAGGACACGGGAACGCCGTTCTTGGGCCTCAGGGTTCCCGCCGAGGATCGCATCGCCTTCTTCGGGGAGGCTTCGTTCGTCGACGGGTTGCACTACGGCGGCGGGTTGGAACTCAGATTTAAGTAGCCAGAGGGATTTCAGATGAAACTCACGAAGGATCAGAAGAAAGAGTCGTCGAAGGCGCTCGCCGAGAAGCTCAAGGCCGCGCCCCACCTGTTTTTCACCGAATTCCAGGGCATGAAGTTCGTGGAGCTCGACGAGCTCCGCATGCAGCTCAAGCCCCTGAAGTGCCGCCACGCCGTCGTCAAGAGCTCGCTGATCAAGTACGCGCTCAAGAACGCCGGCATCGACGGCCTCGACGCCAAGGCCCTCAAGGGCCCCGTCGGCCTGATCGTCTCGGACAACGACGATCCCGTCTCGCCCGCGAAGGTCCTCGCCCAGCTCGGCAAGAAGTTCCCGCAGCTGAAGGTCCGCGCCGGCTACATCTCTCAGAAGTGGATGACCCCCGCGGACTGCCAGAAGCTGTCCACGCTCCCGTCCAAGCAGGAGCTCATGGGCAAGGTCGTCGGCCTGGTGTACGCGCTCGTCAGCCAGCCCGTCGCGATCGTCCAGGCCCCCACGCGCGACGCCGTCCTCGTCGTGAAGGCCCTCGAGAACAAATTGAAGGAGTCGAACGCCTGATATGATGACAGGGCGTCTTTCGCTTCTTGCGGCTTTTATGGCAACGACTTCTTTTGCCTATTCCGCCCCTGTCTCCCGCAGCCAGACTGAGAGTCGCGCGGTCGAATTGGAATCGGTGGACATCAGGCCCGGCCGCGCGATGGCCATTGATTCGCGGAATTTAAACGTTGCTTCTCCTGAGCGTGAGAAGCTTCCTAAAGAAGACTTTTCCGCGCCGTATAAAAAGAAAACCGCCAAAGCTCGCAAAACGATCGCGGGCAATGTCCTCCAAAACTATCTCATTAATCATCAGGGACTACGGAATGTCGGCGCGCTCTTAAACGATCAGCGTATGGTTCGCCTCAATCCTGATCTAAGGAATGCCTTGAGAGCCGAGGGGGCCTCCCTTTCCGGCGCGCGCGACGGCATGATGCCGGATGCCAAGGCGCTTGATGATAAAGACGCCGCGCTCGTGGCAAGAGCGGCTCGTCTCATTCGTACTACGGATGAACTGAACCGCGAAGGCGCAGACTTAAGGGGACAGATTGCCGATCATAACGCGCGATGCAATCCCGCTCCAGATGAGGCTGCCTACCAGTGGTGTCTCAGGAACGCCGCCCGCCTTAATACGTGGCGCGCGGATTTTCTGAAGCGCGTGGACGCACACAATGCTGAAGTGCGCGCGCATAACGAAGAAGCAGCCCGCCACCGGACGGCATGGGACACCTTTGTCGCCAAGATTCGTGATTGGGAGAAAAAAGTCGACGCCCTAATCAATCGAATCGAGAGGGCGTTTGATGCGGAGACGGAAACGTGCGATTATGTTTCCCTCGGCACGAATGGATTGTGCATCTACAACTGCGAGTTAAGCGGTATTCGGTACTGGCCTAAGGACGCGAACGACAGTTGCCCGGCTCAAATCACGATACCTGTTAAGGGACCGGAAGGCGTGAAATCCCATTGAGCATGAACAATTTCAAGAAAGCAGGATATCAGGCTGAAATGCAGAAGGCCTTGACCGTAATGGAGCGCTCGGGTGCTTTTAAACCGCTGAAGGCGGTCATGAAGCGCCATTTGTCGAAGGTTCCGTGGAAAACCCTTTTTCTCGGCTTGTCGATTACGTCGGAAATCGCGCGATCTTCGTCCCGAGCGACCAGAAAAGAGAAGCCGGCCCCGCTGGGACGTCTGCAATCTTTCTGCGGGTTGGGTAAGAGCGGTCCAAACTTGACGAATCAAGAGACGAAGTTGCTGCGCCGGGGCCGATTGACGGATTCTCAAAGACGCTCTATCGTGCTGCGAATCGAGCGTGAAGAGAAGTCTCCCAAAGTTCGCAAAGAAATCGGAATAGTATTCGTGCCGGGAAAGACGGTTTAACGCACTGATTTAATAAAGCTTGGCCGCAGCTTGAGCGGCTGGCAGTCCTCGCGAGGGGATAAATCCCAGAAGGGAGCTGTCAAAAAAGGAGAATAGAGACATGAGCACCACCAAGTTGTCGCCCGCGCAGCTCGTCGAGGCCGTCGGTCAGCTGACCGTCCTCGAGGCCGCTGAGTTCGTCAAGCTCGCCGAGGAGAAGTTCGGCGTGAAGGCCGCCGCTGCCGCCCCCGCCGCCGCCGCTGGCGGAGCCGCTCCCGCCGCTGGCGGAGCTGCCGCCGAAGCGCAGACCGAGTTCACCGTCGTCCTCGCCGGCGCCGGCACCAACAAGATCAACGTCATCAAGGTCGTTCGCGAGCTGACGGGCCTCGGCCTGAAGGAAGCGAAGGATCTCGTCGAGGCCGCTCCGAAGCCCGTGAAGGAAGGCCTCCCGAAGGCCGCCGCCGAGGAGATGAAGAAGAAGTTGACCGAGGCGGGCGCCACCGTCGAGCTCAAGTAAGTGCCCCTGACGAGGTAAATTCCGAAAGATGAGACCGTCGCCCCCGAGAGGGGGCGACGGTCCCGTCGCTTTTTAGTCCCAAGCCTATTTTGAAGATCCGCACGGGAGAATACGCGTGAAACAGATCAAGTTCGGCAAGATTCCGGAAGCGATGGCGATGCCTGACCTCCTGGAAATGCAGACGAATTCGTTCCGTGATTTCATGCAGGAAGGCGTCGAGCCCGAGGACCGCAAGCTCCTCGGACTGCAGGCCGCGTTCCTCGACGTTTTCCCGATCGAGTCGACCGACGGCTCGATGGTCCTCGATTTCGTGCGCTACGAGTTCGCGCCGCCGCGCTTCGCGACCGCGCTCGAAGCCCAGAACCACGACTCCTCGTGGACGCGCCCGCTGAAGGCAATTCTGAGGCTCTCGTCCCGGCAACCTTCTGGTAAGCTCAAGCAGATCGTCGAGCAGGAAGTCGTGGTCTGCGAAGTTCCGATCATGACGGCGACGGCCTCTTTCATCATCAACGGCGCCGAGCGCGTCGTCGTGTCGCAGCTGCACCGCTCGCCCGGCATCATCTTCGAAGAGGACGACGAGAAGAAGATCTCCGCCCTCGGCAAGAAGCTCTTCCTCGCGAAGATCATCCCGTACCGCGGCGCCTGGATCGAGTTCGAATTCGACCTCAACAACGTCCTGTTCGTGCGCATCGACCGCAAGAAGAAGTTCGAGGCGACCAGCTTCCTTCGCGCCTGCGGCATCGAGTCCGACGCGGACATCCTCAAGATCTTCTACCCGTACGAGACGCTCGAGGTCGGCCCCTCCACGATGGAGTCGCTGCTGCATCGCATCTCCTGCGAGGACGTCGTCGACCAGTCCACCGGCGAGGTCCTCCTCGAGGCCGGCAAGAAGGTCACGCACGAGTCCATCAAGCGCATGCTCGACAAGAAGGTCGCGAGCATCAAGGTCCTCACCGGCGACCCGGAGAAGGACGAGCCGACCATCATCGAGACCCTGCGCAAGGACAAGATCAAGTCCATCAAGGAAGCCCAGCAGGACATCTACAAGAAGCTCCGCGGCCAGGAGTTCATCGTCCCCGGACAGGCCGAGGCCTACCTCGACAACCTGATCTTCAAGAACCTGCGCAAGTACGACCTCTCCAAGGTCGGCCGGCATAAGGTCGCCGTCAAGCTGCACCACTACCTCTGGAAGCTCGCCGCGCGCCGCGACGTCACGCCGCGCCCCGACAACCGCAAGCACAAGCACTTCGCGCTGCCCGCGTTCACGCGCCGCACGCTGTGCCTCGAGGACGTCATCGCGACGATGCAGCACATCATCGCCCTCAACAGCGGCGTCACGCACCTGGCCGACGGCGCGCCGAAGACGACCGCCATGCCCACCCGCGGCGCCCAGTACGAAGGCCTCGGCGAGTACAAGACCTTCTTCGCGGACTACGCGAAGAAGACGAACGGCGAAGCCCTCGGCCAGATCGCGCTCATCGACCTTCACGAGAAGGACGTCGACGACGACATGGATGTGACGAAGCAGGGCCTGAAGAAGGACCGCTTCTCGTTCACCGACTTCTCCGGCGCGTTCGCGCAGTGGAAGGCCGCGGTGCCGAACCTCCTCGACCGCAACTTCCCCGTCAAGCTCGACGACATCGACCATCTCGGCAACCGCCGCGTCCGCGGCGTCGGCGAGCTGCTCGAGAACCAGATCCGCGTGGGCCTGGCGCAGATGTCCCGCGTCATCCGCGACCGCATGTCCGTCCAGGACAAGTCCCTGCTGACGCCCCGCAACCTCCTGAACACCGCGCCGCTCGTCGGAATCATCCGGAAGTTCTTCGGGACCTCGCAGCTGTCGCAGTTCATGGACCAGATCAACCCGCTGTCGGAGATCACCCACAAGCGCCGCCTGTCGGCGCTCGGACCGGGCGGTCTTAACCGCAAGCGCGCCGGCTTCGAAGTGCGCGACGTCCATTACACGCACTACGGCCGCATCTGCCCCATCGAGACGCCCGAAGGCCCGAACATCGGCCTGATCACCTCGCTGGCGTCCTACGCGAAGATCAACGAGTTCGGCCTCATCGAGTCTCCCTACCGCAAGGTCTCCAAGGGCAAGACCACCGGCGAGGTCGACTACCTGAACGCCGACGCCGAGAGCGGCATGATCGTCGCCCAGGCGAACACGCCCCTCGACAAGGACAAGATCGCCACCGACACCGTCTCCTCGCGCTCGCGCGGCGACTTCCCGGTCGTCGACCCGTCCCGCGTCGACTACATGGACATCTCGCCCATGCAGGTCATCTCCGTTTCCGCCGCGCTCGTGCCGTTCCTCGAGCACGACGACGCCAACCGCGCCCTGATGGGCGCGAACATGATGCGCCAGGCCGTCCCGCTCCTGATCCCCGAGCCGCCGCTGGTGGCGACGGGCATGGAGGAGACGGTCGCCCGCGACTCCGGCGCCTGCGTAACGGCAAAACGGCCGGGTCGAGTGATCTACTCCTCGGGCGACCTCATCGCGGTCGCCGCGGACAACGTGAAGGGCAAGGAAGAGGCGATGGACCTCTACACCCTCCGCAAGTACACGCGCTCCAACCAGGACACGTGCATCAACCAGACCACGACCGCCGAGACCGGCGCGCAGATCAAGGCCGGCGACGCGCTCGCGGACGGCTCCGCGTGCGCCCAGGGCCAGCTCGCCCTCGGGCGCAACCTCCTCGTGGCGTTCATGCCGTGGGAAGGCTACAACTACGAAGACGCCATCCTCCTCTCCGAGAAGCTCGTCAAGGAGGACGTGTTCACGTCCATCCACGTCTCCGAGTTCGAGGTCGAGGCCCGCGACACCAAGCTCGGGCCGGAAGAGATCACCCGCGACATCCCGAACGTCGGCACCGAGGCCCTCGAGTCCCTCGACGAGACGGGCGTCGTCATCCCCTCGACCGTCGTCCGCCAGGGCGACGTGCTCGTCGGCAAGGTCACCCCGAAGGGCGAGCAGCAGCTCACCCCCGAGGAGCGCCTGCTCAAGGTCATCTTCGGCAAGAAGGCCGAGGACGTCCAGGACGCCTCGCTGCGCGTTCCCCCGGGCGTGACCGGCAAGGTCATCGCCACCCGCGTGTTCGTGCGCCGCGAGAAGCTCGCGAAGGGCGAGGAGCGCAAGCGCCTCGACGCGATCCAGGAGAAGCTGGACGCCGACCTCGCGACCCTCAAGCAGCACAAGAAGGAGTCCTTCGAGGCCCTCGAGTCCGCGTCGCCGTCCAAGCGCAAGGACGAGAAGGAGCGCCTCGAGCTGTTCTACGAGGCGATGGACGAGAAGCTCCGCGCCGACGCCGCCCGCGAGAAGGAGAACGTCAAGCAGGGCGACGACCTCGCGGTCACCGTCAACAAGGTGGTCAAGGTCTACCTCGCCTCCCGCCGCAAGGTCCAGGTCGGCGACAAGCTCGCCGGCCGCCACGGCAACAAGGGCATCGTCGCCAAGATCCTGCCGGAGGAGGACATGCCCTTCCTGCCGGACGGCACTCCGCTCGACGTCGTGCTCTCGCCGCTGGGCGTTCCGTCGCGCATGAACGTCGGCCAGCTGCTCGAGACGATGCTCGGCTGGGCGGGCAAGACGCTCGGCGTGCAGACGATCAACCCGGTCTTCGACTCGGCCACCGAGGAGGAGATCCACGACGTGGTCCGCCAGGCCAAGAAGCATCTCAAGGACCAGGGCGTGCCCGAGAAGTACCTCCCGAGCGACGACTGCCGCATCACGCTCTACGACGGCCGCACGGGCGAGGCCTTCCACGAGAAGGTCTCCATCGGCTACATGTACATCCTGAAGCTGAACCACTTGGTCGAGGACAAGATTCACGCCCGCTCGACCGGGCCCTACAGTCTCATAACGCGTCAGCCGCTCGGCGGCAAGGCGCAGTTCGGCGGCCAGCGCTTCGGCGAGATGGAAGTCTGGGCGATCGAAGGCTACGGCGCGGCGTACATGCTTCAGGAGCTCCTGACCGTCAAGTCGGACGACGTCCAGGGCCGCACGAAGATGTACGAGGCGATCATCAAGGGAGAAGCGCCCTCCCGTCCCGGCGTGCCGGAATCCTTCAAGGTTCTCGTGAAGGAGCTCCAGGCGCTCGGTCTCAGCGTTGAACTTCTCAAGCTCGGAGCCGGCGGATCGGTCGAGGGTGGGAAGGCGTCGAAGGAAGACGAGAAGGAAACGGCGGCGAGGAAATAACCCATGGCTTTCATCGCGACCCAGGACAAGAAAATCTCGCTCGGCGGGAAGAAGAAGAAGAAATCCGACTCGTTGGACTTCTTCGATTTCGACTCGATCCGCCTCTCGATCGCCTCTCCGGAACAGATCACGAACTGGTCCTACGGCGAGGTCAAGAAGCCGGAGACCATCAACTACCGCACGCTCAAGCCCGAGCGCGACGGCCTGTTCTGCGAGCGCATCTTCGGACCGGCCCGCGACTTCGAATGCGCCTGCGGCAAGTACCGCTGGGTGAAGTTCAAGGGCATCGTCTGCGACCGCTGCGGCGTCGAGGTGACCGAGTCCAAGGTCCGCCGCGAGCGCATGGGCCACATCGAGCTCGCCGTGCCCGTCGCGCACGTCTGGTTCCTTAAGAAGACGCCCTCGCGCGTCGGCATCATCCTGGACATGAAGACGTCCGACCTCGAGCGCGTCGTCTATTACGCGCAGTACATCGTCCTCGAGGACCTCGTCGACACCTCCGGCCGCACCGTGTACAAGACCGGCGACCTGCTCAACGAGGACGAGGTCCGCAAGGCCAAGACCGAGTTCCGCTCGAAGCTGAAGGTGGACATCGGCGCCGGCGCGATCCACACCCTCCTCTCCAAGGTCAAGCCGAAGGAGGAGTCCGAGCGCATCAACGCGACGCTCGAGACCGTCACCTCCGACGCGGAGCGCACCAAGCTCATCCGCCGCCTGCGCATCCTGCAGGGCTTCATCAAGTCCGGCAACGAGCCGCAGTGGATGATCCTCACCACGCTCCCCGTGATCCCGCCCGAGCTGCGCCCGCTCGTGCCCCTCGAGGGCGGCCGCTTCGCCACAAGCGATCTTAACGATCTGTATCGCAGGATCATCAACCGGAATAACCGCCTCAAGCACATCGAGGCGCTCCGCGCTCCGGAAGTCATGATCTTCAACGAAAAGCGTCTTCTCCAAGAGGCCGTTGACGCTCTTTTCGAGAACGGCGCGCGTGGACGCGTCGTCGTGGGCGCCGGCAATCGGCCGCTCAAGTCGTTGTCGGACATCTTGAAGGGAAAGCAGGGCCGCTTCCGCCAGAACCTTCTCGGTAAGCGCGTCGACTACTCCGGCCGCTCCGTCATCGTCGTCGGTCCCAATCTGAAGCTGAACCAGTGCGGATTGCCGAAGGAAATGGCTTTGGAACTTTTCCGGCCTTTCATCATTCGCGAACTGATGAAAACCGAAAGCCTCACTCTAAAGGCAGCGAAGCGTATGTTCGAGAAGGTCCGCCCCGAGATCTGGGACATCCTGGAGTTCGTGACGAAGAACCATCCCGTCCTTCTCAACCGCGCCCCCACGCTCCACCGCCTCGGCATCCAGGCGTTCGAGCCCGTCCTCATCGAGGGCAAGGCGATCCAGCTCCATCCGCTCACCTGCGCGGCGTTCAACGCCGACTTCGACGGCGACCAGATGGCCGTCCACGTGCCGCTGTCCCAGGAAGCCCAGCTCGAGGCGAAGCTCCTGATGATGGCGTCCAACAACATCATGTCGCCCGCGTCCGGCAAGCCGATCGCGATCCCGTCCCACGACATGGTGCTTGGTCTGGCCTATCTGACGAAAGACAAGGCCGGCGAGAAGGGCGAGGGCATGGTGTTCGCCGACGCCGGCGAGGTCGTGACCGCGTACCAGAACCGCAAGGTCGACCTGCACGCGCGCATCAAGCTCCTCGGCCTCAACCAGATCGTCGAGGAAGGCCTGCCGAAGGAGGAGCGCTCGAACCCGAAGTCGTGGAAGGACTGCACGACCGTCGGCCGCGTCCTCTTCAACGAGATCATCCCGCTGGAGCTGCGCTACATCAACAAGCCCCAGAACAAGAAGGACCTCTCCGGGCTCGTCGAGCGCTGCTACAAGGAGCTCGGCCACTACCGCACGGTGCAGCTCCTGGACGATCTCAAGAACATGGGCTATCACTACGCGACCGCGGCCGGCCTCTCCATCTCGGTCTCGGACATGCACATCCCGAAGATCAAGAAGGAAGAGATCGCCGAGGCCCGCAAGAAGGTCCGCACGATCGAGCAGCAGGCGAAGAACGGCGTCATCACCGAGTCCGAGCGCTACAACAAGATCATCGACATCTGGACCCACGTGACGGAGCGCATCTCCGACGTCATGTTCGACTCCATGAAGGCCGACGAGCACAAGACGTTCAAGACCGGCGAATCCCGCTTCAACTCGGTCTTCCTCATGGCCGACTCCGGCGCCCGCGGTTCCCGCCAGCAGGTCCGTCAGCTGGCCGGCATGCGCGGTCTGATGGCCAAGCCGCAGAAGAAGCTGACCGGAGGCGTGGGCGAGATCATCGAGCAGCCGATCGTGTCCAACTTCAGGGAAGGCTTGACCGTACTCGAGTACTTCATCTCCACCCACGGCGGCCGCAAGGGTCTCGCCGACACGGCGCTCAAGACCGCCGACGCCGGCTACCTGACCCGCCGCCTCGTCGACGCCGCGCACGACCTCGTCATCACCGAGGACGACTGCGGCACGATCAACGGCATCCGCCTCGGCAACCTCACGGCCGGCGACGAGATCATCGAGCCTCTCGATGAGCGTCTCCTCGGCCGCGTCGTGCTCGAGGACGTCGTCGTCACCGTCACCGAGGGCAAGAAGTCGGTCGAGAAGACCATCGTCGAGGCCGGCGAGTTCGTCAACGCCGAGGCTCAGATGGAGATCAAGGCCGCGGGCCTCGAGATGGTCCGCGCCCGCTCGGTGCTGACCTGCGAAGCCCGCCAGGGCGTCTGCGCGAAGTGCTACGGCATGAACAACGCCAACGGCCGCATGGTCGAGGTCGGCGAGGCCGTCGGCATCATCGCGGCCCAGTCGATCGGCGAGCCCGGCACCCAGCTGACTCTCCGCACGTTCCACATCGGCGGCGCGGCGTCCCGCGTCACCAAGCGCTCGAACGCGCTGTCCGTCAAGGGCGGCTCGGTCGAGTTCAAGAGCGTCCGCACGATCAAGAACCAGGACGTCCACACCGTCGTGGTCTCGCGCGCCGGCATGGCGGTGGTCACCGACAAGGCGTCGGGCGCGACGGAGGAGTTCAAGCTGCCCTACGGCGCCCGCCTCAAGGTGTCCGACGGCGACAAGGTCGCTCCCGGCGGGCTGCTCGCCGAGTGGGACCCCTACACGATGCCCATCGTCTCCGAGCACGAAGGCGCGGTGGTCCTCAAGGACGTCCGCGAAGGCGTGTCCCTGCGGACCGACCTTAATAAAATTACCGGCATCGTCGAGCGCCGCATCATCGAGCAGGAAGCCCGGCGCGGCGAGCGCGGCGCCGGAGCGGCGAAGCGGCT
This sequence comes from Elusimicrobiota bacterium, assembly GCA_016191335.1. Classification (GTDB taxonomy): domain Bacteria; phylum Elusimicrobiota; class Elusimicrobia; order UBA1565; family UBA9628; genus GWA2-66-18. The sequence goes on from JACPOW010000129.1 coordinate 11,611, forward strand.
CAACCCCCGCGTCGTCGTCGAGAAGGGCGGCAAGGAGGTCGCGGTGTTCCCGCTTCCGACCGACACCATCCTGCTCGTGGCCGAGGAGCAGGCCGTGCACGTCGGCGACATCATGGCCAAGATCCCTCAGGAGATCACGAAGTCCAAGGACATCACCGGCGGCCTGCCGCGCGTGTCCGAGCTCTTCGAGGCCCGCAAGCCCAAGAACCCCGCCATCATCTCCGAGATCGAAGGCGTCGTCGGCCTCGGCATCGGCGCGAAGGGCCTCGTCCAGGTCTCCGTCCGCAACGAGGAGACGGACATGGTCCGCGAGTACCTCATCGCGCAGGGCAAGCACCTGGTCGTGTACGAAGGCGACCGCGTCGGCGTCGGCGAGGCCCTCACCGACGGCGCGATCAACCCGCACGACGTCCTTCACGTGAAGGGCATCAAGGAAGTCCAGGAATTCCTCGTCAACGCGATCCAGGAAGTCTACCGCCTGCAGGGCGTGACGGTTTCCGACCGCCACATCGAGTGCATCGTCCGTCAGATGCTGCAGAACGTCAAGGTGGACAGCGCCGGAGACACCTCGTTCCTCAAGGGCGAGATCGTCAACCGCTTCGTCTTCGCCGCGGAGAACCGCGAGACGAAGGAGAAGGGGGGCAAGGAGGCCCAGGCCGAGCCCGTCCTGCTCGGCATCACCAAGGCCTCCCTCGCGTCGAGCTCGTTCATCTCGGCCGCGAGCTTCCAGGAGACGACGCGCGTCCTCACGCAGGCCGCGACGACGTCGCAGATCGATTACCTCAAGGGATTGAAGGAAAACGTCATCATCGGCCACATGATCCCGGCCGGCACGGGCCTCCAGGCCCGCGAAAAACTCATCGAACTCGCCGCGCAAGCCGCGCTGGCGACGCAGTCTTAAGGAGATACACAGTCATGCCCACGATCAGTCAGCTCATCCGCCTGGGACGCACGAAGAAGCGCACGCGGCCCAAGGCTCCGGCCCTGGAGTCCTGCCCGCAGAAGCGCGGCGTCTGCACCTTGGTGAAGACGACCACCCCCAAGAAGCCGAACTCCGCCCTGCGCAAGATCGCGCGCATCAAGCTGACCAACGGCGTCGAGGTCACCGGCTACATCCCCGGCGTCGGCCACAACCTTCAGGAGCACTCGATCGTCATGATCCGCGGGGGCCGCGTGAAGGACCTTCCCGGCGTGCGCTACCACATCCTGCGCGGCGTCCTCGACGCCTCCGGCGTCGACGGCCGCAAGCAGGGTCGTTCGCTGTACGGCGCGAAGCGCCCGAAGAAAGACGCTCCCAAGTAAAATTTAGAGAGGATATAGAACATGCCCCGCAAAGGACTTCGCCCCCGTGACCGCCGCCCTCCGCCTCCCGCGGACTACCGCTATAAGTCGGTGCTCGTCTCGCGCCTGATCAACAAGCTCGACCACGCCGGCCGCAAGGCCCAGGCCGAGCGCGTCATGTACGACGCCCTGGAGATCGTGGCCGAGAAGACGAAGGAGCCCGCGCTCGACGTCTTCACCCGCGCCATCGAGAACATCCGCCCGCTCCTCGAGGTCAAGGCCCGCCGCGTCGGCGGCGCCACCTATCAGGTGCCGATCGAGGTCTCGGTGACCCGCTCCTCCACGCTCGCCATGCGCTGGATGCTCGACGCGGCCCGCGCCAAGTCCGGCAAGCCGATGGCCGAGCGCCTCGCCGAGGAGATCCTCGCGGCGAACAAGAAGGAAGGCATCGCGTTCAAGAAGCGCGAGGACACCCATAAGATGGCCGAAGCCAACCGCGCGTTCGCCCATTACCGCTGGTAGACGCCTTCGGCGTTCGATAAACAGCCTGAACCTAGACACGAGAGTTTAAAATGCCCAGAGAAACCGCGCTCGACAAAGTCCGCAACATCGGCATCATCGCCCACATCGATGCCGGCAAGACCACCACGACCGAGCGTATCCTGTACTACACCGGCCGCATCCACAAGATCGGCGAGGTGCACGACGGCGCGACCACCACGGACTGGATGCCTCAGGAGCGCGAGCGCGGCATCACGATCACCGCGGCCGCGACCTTCTGCAAGTGGAAGCATCTGGACAGCGAGTACACGATCAACATCATCGACACCCCCGGCCACGTCGACTTCACGGCCGAGGTCGAGCGCTCGCTGCGCGTGCTGGACGGCGCGGTCGTCTGCTTCGACGGCGTGCAGGGCGTCGAGCCCCAGTCCGAGACGGTCTGGCGGCAGGCCGACAAGTACCACGTGCCCCGCGTCGTCTACGTCAACAAGATGGACCGTATGGGCGCGGACTTCTACATGTCGTACAACTCGATCATCAAGATGCTCGGCGCGAACGCCGTGCCGATCCAGCTGCCCATCGGCTCCGAAGCCGCCTTCGCCGGCCTCATCGACCTCATCAAGATGAAGGCCCTGATCTGGAAAGGCGAGGAGCTCGGCGCGGCGTGGGACGAGGTCGAGATCCCGGCCGACATGAAGGAGCAGGCCGAGAAGTACCACGCCACCATGGTGGAGAAGATCGTCGAGTTCGACGACACCCTCATGGACCGCTACCTCAACGGCGACACCAACTTCACCCAGGACGAGCTCCAGAAGGCGCTGCGCAAGGGCGTCCTCCAGTGCAAGATCTTCCCCGTGCTGTGCGCCTCCTCCTACAAGAACAAGGGCGTCCAGCCCATGCTCGACGCGGTGTGCGAGTTCCTGCCCTCCCCGCTCGACGTGCCTCCCACCCAGGGCCACGACATCTTCGACCTCGAGAAGGTCGTGGAGCGCAAGCCCGACGACAAGGAGCCTTTCTCGGCGCTGATGTTCAAGATCCAGACCGACCCCTTCGTCGGTAAGCTGATCTTCTTCCGCGTCTACTCCGGCACCCTCAAGGCCGGCGACACCGTGATGTTCGGCAACAACCGCAACACGGAGCGCATCGGCCGCATCCTGCGCATGCACGCCAACCAGCGCGAGGAGATCAAGGAGATCTACGCCGGCGACATCGGCGCCACGGTGGCCCTCAAGAACGGCCGGGTCGGCTATACGATGTGCGATCCGGAAAAGCCGGTCCTTCTAGAACAGATCACCTTCCCGGAGCCCGTCATCTCGGTCGCCATCGAGCCCAAGACGAAGGCCGACGAAGAGAAGATGGCCAACGCGATGTCCCGCCTCGGCGAAGAGGACCAGACCTTCCGCATCAAGACCGACGTCGAGACCGGCCAGACGATCATCTCCGGCATGGGCGAGCTCCACCTCGACATCATCGTGGACCGCATGAAGCGCGAGTTCAAGGTCGAGGCGAACGTCGGCGAGCCTCAGGTCGCCTATCGCGAGACCATCCGCAAGCCCGTCACGGAAGAGGCCAAGTTCATCCGCCAGTCCGGCGGCCGCGGCCAGTACGGCCACTGCATCATCAAGATCGAGCCCCAGACGATGAACAAGGGCTTCGAGTTCGTCAACGACGTCAAGCAGGGACGCATCCCGCGCGAGTTCATCCCCGCGGTCGAGAAGGGCGTGCGCGAGGCTCTGGACGGCGGCGCGTTGGCCGGCTTCCCGATCGTCGACATCAAGGTGACTTTGCTCGACGGCTCCTACCACGACGTCGACTCGAACGAGATGGCGTTCAAGATCTGCGGCGCCATGTCGCTGCGCTCGGGCTGCCAGAAGGCGTCCCCGACCATCCTCGAGCCGATCATGAAGTGCGAGGCGACGACCCCGGAGCAGTACGCCGGCGACGTCATCGGCGACCTCAACAGCCGCCGCGCGAAGATCTCCGAGATGGGCGACCGCGGACACCTGAAGTTCGTCAAGTGCACCGTGCCGCTGTCGGAGATGTTCGGCTACGCCACCGTCGTGCGCTCCATCTCGCAGGGCCGCGCCTCCTTCACCATGGAGCCGAGCCACTACGAGGAAGTCCCGAACAACGTTCTGAAGGCCATCGTCGAGAAGCACAACGCCGCCATCGCTTCCGGCGAGAAGACCACCCGTTAAATGTCGAAATTCGCAATCGGGCGCACCGAGCGGTCGCAGCAGGTGGGGATTCCTTCCCGCCTGCTCGCGATCGCCGCGTGTCTGGGAGCGATGATCGCCGTGGGTTTGGTCGGAGCGGGCGGCGTTGCGGCCCAGTCCCAGTGCCCCTGTGAGGGTATCGCCTGTTCAGGCAGGTCATTTTGGCAGGTCCTCGCCTCCGGCATTGCGGTCAACGCAAACGCCGCGGTCGTGGAAAAGCCCGCGAATAAGTTCAAGGAAGTGGAGAACGCCGACGGAAAATTCGTGATCGTCCCCAAGGAAGAGATCGAAAAACTCTCCGCGCAGAGCGCTGGTATCGGGATTTCCGTCGTCAAGAGCAGCAGCGGCTCGGTCGTGGTGGGAAGGGTTGTCAGCGACGGGCCGGCCGGGAAAGCCGGTATCGCGGCAGGCGATGAGATCATCTCCGTTGACGGCCGAAAAACAGACGGCCTACCCATAACGACGATCACGCAGTGGCTTCGCGGCCGTCCCGCGACCCTCGTTGTCCTCAAGGTCAAGAGCAAGGACGGGGAGACAAGAAAATTTTCTTTCAATCGCATCGAACTTTCGACGGTCGGAGCGGCCGAAAAAAAGAAGCCTGCCATCACGATCAAGAATTTTACGCTGACGGAGTTGAAGTCAAAGTCATGCCCGCCCGAGACGGGGGGATGCCATCTTTTGTCGCAAGATCGCGATGATTGTTCGTATACCTGCAAAAAAGGCGATTGATTTTCGAAACGGTATTTAAGGAGACTGAGAAATATGTCCAAGGCTAAATTCGAGCGCACCAAGCCGCACGTCAACATCGGCACCATCGGCCACGTCGACCATGGCAAGACGACCCTGACGGCCGCGATCACCAACTATCTCTCGAAGCAGGGCCTTGCGCAGGCGAAGCGGTAC
>JACPOW010000135.1 GCA_016191335.1 Elusimicrobiota bacterium
ATCTGGCGGAATTAGTGGGGCGCACCCGCCGTCAGGCGCAGAGGCTCAAGGCCAAGCAGCGGGTATTGAGAGGCTTTCTGGGCAGGGGGCCTCTTTTTTCATGCCCGAATTAGGTTTATATTTATGCAGGAATCACTAGTTGGCGATGCTGTTGCCCTGGCCCTTGCGGATCACCGCGCCGGTGCTGATGCGGCTGTTGACGCGGCTGAACTCCCAGGAGTCGATGAAGAGGCTCGAGCGCACGAAGTTGGCGGGCTTCGGCGCGCTGGCCGCCCCCGTCAGGTCCGTGACGTTCTGGGGGTTGCTGCCCGTCAGGATGTCGATCGGCGAGCTATGGATGACCGAGTCGACGTTCTTCTCGTTCCAGCCCCACAGCAGGCCCTTGACCTTGATGACGTCGCGCCGCACGACCCGCGCGTTGACCCGGAGGGTCTCGCCCTGGTAGAACGAGGCCCGGTCGTCGTTGATCACGAGCTCGATCCTGCCGCCGTTGTTCCGGAGGAAGGCCGAGACCTTGTCGGCCTCGGGAGCCCGCAGGACCTTGGCCCCCGCGATCATCGTGACGCTCTCGCTGCCTCCGCGCTGGTCGTCGAGGCGGGGGGTGTAGCGGTAGGCCGCGCCGGAGAAGTCGTAGCGCGGAGAGCCCGAGCCGTTGTAGGTGACGCGGATCACGTCGTTATCCCACGGGAGGTCCTGGCCCTGCACCATGCCCATGTCGAAGGAGATATGGGACGTGTAGACCCGGGGCTGCCCGTACTCGCGGGGAAGGCGGATGCAGCGCGCCTTGTAGCGGTCGAAGTGCTCTTCCCAATGCGAGCCGTAGAAGCCGCCCTGGACCCAGTCGTAGCGGTACACGGCCTGGTAGTAGCACTCCTTGGCTTCGCGGTACGCCTGGCTGGTCAAGGAGACCGACTGGATCTTATCCTGGTTGGCCGCCGTGCGCCGGATCGAGGCGGAGTCTTCCGTCCGGTCCCAGCTGGTGACGAAGACGTCCCGCCAGCGGTACCAGCCGCTGTAGATGTACATCGTGTCGGGGTTGCTCTCGTCGCGGTAGGACCGGTCGTAGCCGTTCGGCAGGCCCGTCCACCAGTCGTAGCCGTTGAAGTCGGTGTTCCACCAGTTCGGGGGCGGCGGCGGGAAGGAGCTGCGCCACACGGGGGCCGGGCGGGAGGGCGGGGTGCTGCCGCCGCCGGGAGGGGTCTGGCCGCCGGGCGGGTTGCCGCTGCCGGGAGGCCCGGAGCGCGGCGGGTTCTGGTTGCCGCTACCGGGAGGCCCCGAGCGCGGCGGGTTCTGCTGGTCGCCGCCGCTGCCGGGGGGCCCGCCGCGACGCGGCGGGTCCTGCTGCTGGTCGCGTCCGCCGCTGCCGGGAGGGCCGCCGGCGCTGCCGGGGGGGCCCTGCTGGGCGAGAACAAGACGGGCGTCACGGCCGGAGGCCATGTCGGCCTTGACCAGCGGGGCGTCCGCGACGGAGTCGCGCAGCGCGCCGCTCTCGCGGGCGCTCGAGTCGGCGCGAGCGGCCGAGCCGAGGCGCGAGGCGGCGTTGTCGAAGTCGGAGACGACGGCCTGCGCCTGGATGCGCGCCTGCGCCGCCTTCAGCTCGTCGGCCTGCGCCTGGAGCACGACCGGCGACGGCAGGGCCGGCGTCACCGCCGTCCGGACCGGAGCCTCGACGACGGCGTAGCCGAGGTACTTCCGCTCGGCGAGCAGGCCTTCCTCGATCGCCTTGCGGCCGGCGGGCGTCACCTCGGTGAGGACGAGGCCGTGGAGGAGGGCTTCGCAGCGGACCTTCTCGGAGGTCAGCTTGCGGGCCTGAGCCTCGAGCTTCTTGCAGGCGTCGGCGGCGCTGACGGCGGGCGTTTGGGCCCGCAGCGGCGCCGCGGCCAGGACGAACAACAGGATCGCGTTAACGGTTCTCATGGTGTCTCCTGTCTAGGGAAGTCAGATCTCGAAACGAGCCTTCAGCCACTGGATGATCCAGCCGTAGGCGGTGCCGGCGTCCAGCCCGCCGTTCTGCGCGCTGCCCTTCCCGTCGGAGCCGTAGGCGGTCTGGGCGGCGCGGTCGTACGTCGCCTTGTCGATGCGCGGAGCGCCGGCCGGGAGGGGCTGGCCGTTCTTCGCGTCGCCGGGGCGGTAGTAGCGTCCGTCGTACTGCTCCCAGAGGGAGTACTGGAAGGCGGGGACGGCGGACTTGTCCTGCGGCGCGGTCCAGTCCCGGACCCAGGAGAAGAACTTGCTCTCGATGAGGTGGCCGGAGTTGGTGCCCACGCCGGCGGCGGCGTCGCGCGCGGCGGCGACGAGCTGCTCGAACCAGTTCCACTGCGTGTAGGTGGAGCGGTCGCCGGAGACGGCCTGGAAGTCCTTGTCGGTGGCCCACGAGCGCGAGGTGCCGTTGGTCAGGTCGACGAACACGCGCGTCATGTTCATAAAGGAAGCGGCCAGCTTCTCCGCGGAGGCGGGGATGGAGGCGTACCACGCGTTGTAGAACACCTGCTCGCGGGCGATCACCGAGGCGATGAACTCCCACGGCGCGCCGCGGTAGATGTCCTCGGAGCGGCCGTTGTGGCGGTTGAGCAGGTCGTGGGTCAGGATGATGACCGGGCGGCGGTTCTGGTCCACGGCGGCGGCGGCCATGTACTTGGCGTTCGGGTCGCTGTCGAGGAGGTAATAGCCGCCCTGATTGCGGAACTCGCTGTTCAGCGCCGCGAACACCTGGGAGCCGTTCGCGCCCCAGCGCAGGGTCGCGTCGAGCTTGCCCTGCTCGCTGCCGTACAGGCGGCGGTAGGGGCCGAAGTTCGCGTCGACGAGTCGCGCTCCGGTCTCGGTGTTGCCCGCGCCGTCGAAGCGGCGGCTGGCGTCGGACCAGTCTCCGGCGGGGGAGGACGGGCCTTCCGTCGCGGCCGCGGCCAGGGCCCGGGCGGTCATCAGGGCCTGAGGCACGGCGTCGCCGCGGGCGGCGACGGGCTGGGCCTTGGCCCCGAGCGCGACGGGCGCGAGGGCCGCGGGGGCGGCCGCGCGGACGACGGCCGGCGCGGCGGGGGCGACCAGCGCCGGAGCCGAGAGCGAGAGGCTCGGGGTCAGCGCGGGGGCGGTCAGCGACATCAGCGACGGCGCGCCGCTCATCGCCGGGGACTGCAGGCGGATCGGGGCGACGGCGGAGCCCGGAAGCGCTCCGGGACGGACGACGGTCTGTGCGAAAACGGACAGCGGGGCGAATAGAACCAGCAGCACTGCGCTCTTCATGGTCAGTCCTCCACGGCGAAGTCGACTGCGTCGCGTCAGGCGAACTTTAGTAATAGCGCGCGAACGCGGATAAGGGCCGTTGGGCCCAAGGCCGGCGGGGAATGGGGCCTAGACGGGAGAGGGCCCTTCGTGCCGCTACGCGGCGGCGACCTGGCTCGAGCGCAGCCAGAGGAAGGCGTTGAACAGGTGGGAGCCGACCGCGGCCGCCCACACGAACCAGTCGAGGCGGCCGACCGCGGTGAGCGCGACGATGAGGTAGACGTAGTCCCGGCTGGCGATGCGCTCCACGGTCAGCGCGAGCGGGCCGCGCTTGTCCTCGGGCACGCGCAGGACGAGGTACCACACCGTGAAGCCGCAGGCCAGGAAGCCGGTCACGAGCAGGACGCCGGGGACGAGCCAGTCGCGGCCCGGGTGCAGGCGCGCGACGCCGATGGGCAGCGCGACGAAGGTGGCGAGGTGCGAGACGTGGTCGGCCCACACGTCGTAGGCGGCGCCCGAGGGGGAGGAGAGGTGCTTGAGGCGGGCGATCTCGCCGTCGCAGCCGTCGAGCAGGCAGCAGAACCAGAGCACGAGCGCCCCGAGGAACTGCAGGCGCGCCGAGGGCGCGGCGAGCCACCACGCGCCGAGCAGGCCGAGGAGCAGGCCGGCGGTCGTGACGTGGTTCGGCGTGACCGGGAAAGGCAGCAGCAGCCGGGAGATGGCGATCGACAGGCGGCGGTCGAGCTTGGCGATGTAGCCGTCGTTGTCCTTGGCGAGGCGTCCGAACAGGACCGCGGCCGAGGCCTCGGCCGCGGCGCCGCGCGCGTCGAGGAAGGCGCCGCGCGAGGCCTCCGCGGCGGGAGCGGCCAACGCCTGGGCGAGCACCTCCGCCGCCGGCAGCGTCCCCGCCCCGAGCCCGGCGGGCGCGCGGCGCGCCGCGGCGACGGGGCGGCCGTCGACGAGGCGGCGCGCGTCTCCCGGGGAGGCGGCCGCGAAGTCGCGCAGGCCGCCCTCGTCCGGGAAGAAATCGGAGTCGAGGGCGAGCAGGGGCAGGCTCCGGTCGAGGGCCGCGGGCCCGGTCTCGTCGCCGAGGACCGGCGCGCCCGCGGCGCGGAGCTGGAGCGCCCACTTGCGGAAGAAGGCGTCGCCGGCGCCGGTGATCACGATGCGCGAGGGCGCGAGCTCCTGCCCCGCGCGCACGGCGGCGCGCACCGCGGCGGGCAGGCCGGCCACGAGAGGGGCGTCGGCGCGCGCGGAGAGGAGGACCTGCCAGCTCACGAGCGCCTCGTCATCTCGAAGAGGCTCGACGCCTGGCTCCCGAGGAACCCCTCGAAGCGGCGGCCGTCGATGAGCGGCCGCTCGGCGAGCTCGAAGTAGGCGTAGGTCCACGGCTTCTTGACGACGCGCGCGCCGGCGCGCATCTCGACGGGGACGACGACCGCGCGGGTCGAGGTCTGGCGCAGGCGGGAGCCCGGCTCGCCCTCGATCTCGGGCTTCATCGGCACGCCCGCGGCCTTCAGGGCGGCGGCGGTCAGCTCGATGTCCGCGAGCGCGTCCACGCCCTGCGCGTGCACGGCGGCGGTGAAGTGGTTGACGGAGTGCCCGTGCAGCAGGGTCCACGCGGCGAACTGCGATTCGCGCTCGAGGGCGGCGGCGTCGGACCTGGTCGGCGCGGGCCAGGGGCGCGCGAACTGCGAGGCCCAGCGGCGCAGGAGCTGCTCCCGCCGCCTGGCTGCGACCTTCGGCAGGTCCGACAGCCCGGCCAGGTCGGCGTCGCTCAGCCGCGGGGCGGAGCGCGCCGTCGCCTTGAGGACGATGCGGCGCGCGCGCGGCGACAGCTCCCAGGTCCGCAGCTCGGAGACGAAGAGCTTGGGGAGGTTCTCGGAGGGGGGCGTGAAATGGACGGAGGTGAGGCTCTTGTCGGGGAAGTCGTAGGCGCCGGCGGCGCGGTAGCCGAGGGCCTCGAACGGGCGGGAGAGCGCGGCGATCCCCGTCCAGCGCGACTGCGCGGCGAAGGTCCGGAAGGCGACGTGGTCGTTGCGGAAGGTCCCGCCGCGGGCGAGGAGGAGGTCCTCGTAGACCCGCGCGTAGGACACCCGTTCCCGGTACTCCTGCCACAGGCAGTCGAAGAGCCTTTCGAGGAACGCGGTGTGCGCGATGATCATCGGCCTGATTTTATCAGAAAAGGTCGCCCTGGGCGTTCTCGGCGGCGTCGCGCAAACCCGGCTCGTCGACGGCGGTCGAGCCGACCCGCGGCGACACGGAGCGCGCGTCCAGCAGCTCGGAGGGATACGGCCTCAGGAGCTCCTGGAGTCGGGCGACCGGCGTCTTCGGGTCGAGCCACTCCGCCTCGGCGTCGCGCGCGAGCATCGCGGGCATGCGGTCGTGGAAGCGCGCGACCACCGGGTTCGGCTCGCAGGTGATCATCGCGAAGTTCCCCGGCTCCCAGAGCCCGGCGAAGGCGAACAGCTCCCCGGACTTGAGCGAGAAGTACCGGGGCGAGCGGTCGGCCCCCTTCTTCGGCCACTCGTACCAGCCGTCGGCGGGGATGAGGGCGCGGCGCCAGCGGAACGCCTCCCGGAAGAAGGGCTTGCCGAGCAAGGTCTCCGCGCGCGCGTTGATCTGAGGCTTGGCCTGCGGCCCCTTCGCCCACGCCGGCAGCAGCCCCCATTTAAGGAAGGCCATGCGCCGCTCGGGGGCGGCGAACAGGACGGGGGCCTCCTGGCTCGGGGCCAGGTTGAAGCGCGGCTTGAGGCCCGGCGCGGGGTTCGCCCCGAAACGCAGGGCCAGCGCCTTCGGATCCGCTCCGACGGTGTATCGGCTGCACATGGGGGGCCATCGTACCACACCCGGGGCGCTTCTGCTAGAATGTGAGCCTTGAGCATCGCCAAACCGTCTTTGTCGCGCCGGGCCTCCGGAGTGCTTCTGCACCCGACGTCCTTGCCCGGCGCGCGCGGCGGGACCCTCGGCGCGGAGGCCCTGGCCTTCGTCGATTTCCTCGCCGACTGCGGGCAGTCCTGGTGGCAGATGCTGCCCGTGTGCCCGCCGGACGAGATCGGCTCGCCCTACGCCTCCCCGTCGAGCTTCGCGGGAAGCCCGGCTCTGATCGACACCGACATCCTCGCGGTCGAAGGCTTCCTTAAGAAAGCCGAGCTCGGACAGTCCAAGCCGAAGGCCCTGCGCGCGGCCTTCTCCCACTTCGGCCGCCGCGGCTCGCGCGCGGACAAGGACGACTTCGAGGCCTTCCGCGTCAGCGAGGCCTGGTGGCTCGCCGACCACGCGCTGTTCATGGCCCTCAAGGACGCCAACCACGGCCGGCCCTGGACCGAGTGGGACGAGCGCCTGCGCCGCCGCGACCCCGCCCGCCTGGCCGAGGCCCGCGCGAACGTCCCCGAGGAGCTGCGCTACCACGAGTTCGCGCAGTGGCTGTTCGCCCGCCAGTGGCGCGCGGTGCGCCGGCACGCGGCCGCGCGCGGCGTGGCCTTGATGGGCGACGCCCCGATCTACGTGCGCCACGACAGCGCGGACTGCTGGGCCAACCAGGAGCTCTTCTTCCTCGACGAGGCGGGCGCCCCGACGGCCGTCGCGGGCGTGCCTCCCGATTATTTCTCCGCCGACGGGCAGCTGTGGGGCAACCCGCTCTACCGCTGGGAGCGCCACCAGGAGACCGGCTTCGCGTGGTGGGTCTCGCGCCTGAAGGCCTGCGCCGAGCGCTTCGACGCCCTGCGCCTCGACCATTTCATCGGCTTTCGCAACTACTGGGAGATCCCCGCCGGGGAGAAGACCGCGATCAAGGGGCGCTGGGTGACCGCGCCGGGCGACGAGCTCTTCGAGACTTTGCGCCGCGAGGTGCCCGCGCTCGAGATCGTCGCCGAGGACCTCGGCGTCGCGACGCCGGCGGTGATCGCCCTGCGCGACAAGTTCGCCTTCCCGGGCATGCGCCTGGCGCAGTTCTCCTTCGGCGGCGAGGAGAAGGACTGGCCGGCGAGCTGGCCCGAGGATTGCGTCGGCTACACCGGCACGCACGACAACGACACCACGCGCGGCTGGTGGGAGGACGACGGCTCGGCCAACGCGCAGCGCTCCGCCGCCCAGGCGGAGAAGGAGCGCCGCGCCTTCCGCCGCGCCCTCGGCCGCGAGCCGGAGCTGCCGTCGTGGGACATGCTGAGCCTCGTCTGGCGCTCCCCGGCGCGGACCGCGATCGTCCCGATGCCGGACCTGCTCAACTGCGGCGGCGAGGCGCGGATGAACCGCCCCGGCACCGCGACCGACAACTGGCGCTGGCGCATGGACCCCGGCCAGCTGACGGCGCGCCTGGCCGGACGCCTGGCCCTGCTCACCGGCGCCTGCGGCCGCGCCCCGGAGCTCGAATGAGCGCGGGCGCCGTCGACCACCACCCGTCGGGGCTCGCCGAGCTCGACCTGCACCTCTTCAACGAGGGCACGCACGTGCGCCTCTACGACAAGCTCGGCGCCCACCTCGAGACGCACGGCGGCAAGGAGGGCACGCGCTTCGCGGTCTGGGCCCCGAACGCCAAGAAGGTCTCCGTCATCGGCGACTTCAACGGCTGGGCCAAGACCAAGCACCCGCTCAAGCCGCGCGCCTCCTCCGGCATCTGGGAGGGCTTCATCCCGGGCGTAGGCAAGGGCGCGGTCTACAAATACTACGTCTCGTCGCACGTCAACGGCCACAAAGGCGAGAAGGCCGACCCGTTCGGCTTCCGCCACGAGGAGCCGCCGCGCACCGCGTCCGTCGTCTGGGACCTCGGCTACGAGTGGAACGACGCGGAGTGGATACGCACGCGCAAGGACCGCGCCGGGCTGGCGGCCCCGCTGTCCATCTACGAGGCCCACCTCGGCTCCTGGCGCCGCGTCCCCGAGGAAGGCGACCGCTCCCTGGGCTACCGGGAGATCGCGCCCCTGCTCGCGGCGCACGTCAAGAAGCTCGGCTTCACCCACGTCGAGCTCATGCCCATCATGGAGCATCCGTTCTACGGGTCGTGGGGCTATCAGACCACCGGCTACTTCGCGCCCACCTCGCGCTACGGCTCCGCGCAGGATTTCATGTTCCTCGTGGACCACCTCCATCAGGAGGGGATCGGCGTGATCCTCGACTGGGTCCCGTCTCATTTTCCCACCGACGGGCATGGGCTTCATTTTTTCGACGGGACCGCTCTATACGAGCACGAGGACCCGCGCCTCGGCTTCCACCCCGACTGGAAGTCGTCCATCTACAACTACGGGCGCAACGAGGTCCGGGCCTTCCTCATCTCGAACGCCCTGTTCTGGCTCGACAAGTTCCACGCCGACGGCCTGCGCGTGGACGCCGTCGCCTCGATGCTGTACCTCGACTACTCGCGCAAGGAAGGGGAGTGGATCCCCAACAAGTTCGGCGGCCGCGAGAACCTCGAGGCGATCGACTTCCTGAAGAAGTTCAACGAGCAGGTCTACCTCCATCATCCCGACGCGCAGACCATCGCCGAGGAGAGCACGGCGTGGGGCGGCGTCTCCAAGCCCACCTACCTCGGCGGCCTCGGCTTCGGCCTCAAGTGGGACATGGGCTGGATGCACGACACGCTCAAGTACTTCCGCGAGAACCCGGTCCACCGCAAGTACCACCAGAACGAGATCACCTTCCGCGCGATCTACCAGTTCCACGAGAACTTCGTCATGCCCCTCTCGCACGACGAGGTCGTCCACGGGAAGGGCGCGCTGCTCGAGCAGATGCCCGGCGACGACTGGCAGAAGTTCGCCAACCTGCGCCTGCTGTTCGCGTGGCAGTGGGCGATGCCCGGCAAGAAGCTCGTGTTCCAGGGCGGCGAGATGGGCCAGCGCCAGGAATGGAGCCACGACCGCTCCCTCGACTGGCACCTCCTCGTGCACGACAGCCACAAGGGCGTCATGCGCTGGGTCGAGCGCCTCAACCGCGTCTACCGCTCCGAGCCCGCGCTCCACGAGCGCGACTGCGACGACCGGGGCTTCGAGTGGGTGGACGCCTCGGACGCCGACAACTCGGTGCTCTCCTTCCTGAGGAAGGGCGCCTCCGAGGATGAGCAGGTCCTGTGCGTGTTCAACTTCACCCCCGTGCCGCGCGGGGACTACCGCGTCGGCGTGCCGTGCGGCGGCTGGTGGGCGGAGCTCGCGGATTCCGACGCGACCGAGTTCGGCGGCTCCGGCGTGACGCTCGGCGGCGGGATCAAGGCCGACAAGGAGCCCTGGCACGGCCGGCCGTTCTCCGTGAAGGTCCACCTGCCGCCGATGGCGGCCGTCTTCCTCAAGCGTCCCGCGAAATAGCGGACGAGCCCGGGGACTATCCTCAAGGATAGTCGAGGCTGAGGGGGCTGTTTCCGGAAACAGTCGCGGGGGGACGCCGGACTCGCACCGGTGCGAGTCCGGAGACTAGAACCTGGCGGAGTAGTTCACGCCGACCTTCTCGGAGGCCATGCGGCCGTCCTTCAGGCCCCACTCCGTCTTGAGGGAGAGGGGGGAGCCGCGGCGCGACAGGCTCAGGGCCGCGAGGCCGTGCCCGCCGCCGTTCTGCAGGGCGCCGCGCAGGGCGTTGCCGGTGCTGGTGTCGAAGTCCACGCGCAGGGGCCCGACGCTGAAGTCGGTGCGCAGGCCCGCGACGTAGAGGTAGGCGCCGCCGAGGACGCCGGCGGAGAGCATGAACTCGGGGTCCCAGTTGGCGAGGTTGGAGGCGTAGGCGCCGGAATCCTTGCCGAAGCGCTCGAGCTGGTAGCGCCGGACCAAGGCGTCGGCCACGGCGTCGGTGAGGACGGTCATGTGCGCGCCCGCGGCCTCGCGCTGCCAGGCGGCGGTCTCGGCGGGGCCGACCGGGCCGACGGGGCGGGCCTCGAGCAGGCGCCGGGACGCCTTCTCCTGGCGGTAGCGCAGGCGCTCGGCGAAGACCTTGTCGGAGGTCCCGACGGGGACCGCGCTCATGCGGCGCGACAGCCGCCCGGGGAGCACGGCGGAGATCAGGTGGCCGCGGAGGAGGCCGTACACCCCGTCCGCCATGGCCTCCACTCCTCTATACACCGGCCGGGCGGATTCGGCCCAGTCTTCGGCGCGGGCCGGCGCGGCCAGGAGCAGCAGGAGGAAAGCGAGAGCCTTCATTCCTCCGAGGGTAGCCGGGAAACCGGTCCGGGTCGGGGGCCCGCCGGCTTCGGGCGGGACGGCGTAGGGCCCGTCGAGAAATGGGCCTTTGGACCTATGGGGAACGGCGAGGGCGCCTCGGCGCGTCATCGTGATGTGGACCTCTCGTGGTGCGGCGTCCGCGACAGGGTAGCCGGGGCGTGTTGCGTCTTCATTGCGCGGGGGCTATACTCCGGCCATGGAATCGACCTCTCCCTTCATCTGGGTGCTCGGGGCCTTCATCGCGCTCGACAGCTACGCCTCGGCCATGGCGGCCCGGAGGCGCTCCGGGCTCGACTTGCCCGACCGGCGCGCGGACCTGCGGGCCCGGGGCTGGAAGGCGCTCGCGGGGGCGATGCGCCGCTGGATGCTCGCCGCGCTGTTCGCGCCCATCGGCTGGATGTTCGTGGCGAAGCCGTTCCTCGTCCCGGGCTCGACCCTCGGGAAGGGCGTGACCGTCCTCGGGGGCGCCCTGCTCCTGTTCGGCGCCGTCCTCGCCCTGCAGGGCGCCTCGCGCCTCCTCTCGGGGCTCGGGCACCTGCGCGACGCCGGGCGCCTGCCGGACGAAGACCGGCCGTGATTTGATATCCTCCTCCCCATGAAAAAGATCCTTCTGGCCTCCCTTTTCGCCGCCGCCGCCTGCCTCCCCGCCCACGCCCTCATGAAGACCAAGGTCGTGGACTACAAGGACGGGGACACGGTCCTCCAGGGCTACGCCGCCTGGGAGGACGGCTTCAAGGACAGCCGCCCCGGCATCCTCGTCGTGCACGAGTGGAAGGGGCACGGTCCGTACGCGCGCAAGCGCGCCGAGCAGTTGGCCAAGCTCGGCTTCACCGCCTTCGCCGTCGACATGTACGGCAAGGGCGTGTACGCGAAGGACCACGAGGAGGCGGGCAAGCTCGCCGGCGTCTTCTTCAACGACCGGGCCCTGATGCGGCGCCGCGCGCTGGCCGGCCTGGAGCAGCTCAAGAAGCTCCCGTTCGTGGAGCAGGGCAAGCTCGGCGCCATCGGCTACTGCTTCGGCGGAACGACGGTGCTGGAACTCGCCCGCGCGGGGACCGACCTGCGCGGCGTCGTGAGCTTCCACGGCAACCTCGCCACCCCGTCGCCGGCGACCGAGAAGCCCAAGGCCTCGATCCTCGTGCTGCACGGCGCCGACGACAATTTCGTCAACCCGGGCGTCCCGGGCTTCATCGAGGAGATGCGCAAGTCCGGGGCCGACTGGCAGCTCGTCCAGTACGGCGGCGCGGTCCACAGCTTCACCGTCCCCGAGGCCGGCACCGACACGGCGAAGGGCATGGCGTATAATAAGGACGCCGACAAGCGCTCGTGGGAGGCCATGCACTCGTTCTTCGACGCGCTGTTCTCGGAGCGGTTCGGGAAATAGTCACATCCGCGGTCTCTAGGCCGTTCTAGGCCCAAAGGCCCCCGACGCGCGCGCTGACATGGCTTACAATAATAGCCATGAGCCAACGCCTCCTCCGAGCCGCCGTGATCGCCGTGTCCGCCGCCGTCGCCGCCGCCCCGGTCCGCGCCCAGATGAAGCTGATGGCCGAGCCCGACAGCGAATGGGAGTCGGTGGTCGCCCCGGGCGACCCGGGCTCCACGCCGAACACCCCCGTCGGCCCGACGACCCCGGAAGGCGGCTTCTCCGCCCCCGAGCGCGTGACCTTCGGCGAGAAGATGCGCGAGCGCGTCCTCGACCAGCTCTGCCGCAACATCAAGCTCAAGTACGACTATAACCTCCCCGGCGACTTCGGCGGCACCGGCGCCGGCTTCAAGCGCTGGCTGGCCCCGCTCCCCGACGGCCGCCTGACCATCGTCGACGAGGAGCGCCTGAGCGTCGGCTACGGCCACGGCTTCTCCAAGGTCATCAGCGACGCCGCCGGCGTCACTTTGGGACTGTGGGTCGGCGGCCGCATCGAGGGCTCCTCGATGGTCATCCGCCCGCTCGCGGGCAAGGCGACCTGCAAGGAGCTCGACACCCTCATCGACCTCCGCGACGTGAAGACCGTCCTCCCGTTCAAGGCGGAGCGCGTCGCCGCGATGAAGGTGGGCGAACTCTGGCGCATGCCCTTCCGCCTGACCGTCGGCCACACCGAGTCCATCGGCGACACCCTCGCCGAGAACCTCAACGTCTCGCTCTCCTTCAACGGCACGGAGGCCGGGGCGGCGACCTTGACCGTCTTCCGCCTCTCCGAGTCCCAGCTCCGCTTCCGCTACCGCGTCGACCGCGTCGAGATCCGCACCCGCGGCGGCAACCTCGTGCAGACCATCCCGGGGGTGGAGTTCGCCTCGCTCGGCACGAACATCCTGGCCAAGTTCGTCGACCGCGAGCTCGCCAGACAGCTCCGGGACTACACCGTCGCCTCCCTCGGCTTCTCGAACTCCCGCTCGCAGGGCAAGCGCGTCCTCCTCGAGTACGTCGTCGACCCCCGCGACCCCGTCCAGGCCGAGGCCGTCGCCCAGGCCCTGCACGGCGATTTCAAGTCCCTGGCCAAGATGGGCTGGCGCATGGGCACCCAGCAGGCCACCGACGAGAGCACCGAGGCCGCCTACCTCCGCATGAAGGACGAGCACGACAAGGAGCTCGGCCCGGCGCAGTTCGCGGCCATCGACGCCTACACCCAGAAGGCCAAGTCGATCACCCTCCGACTGCCCTTCCTGACCAGCCAGAACTGGGCGAGCCTGCGCGCCGACAACACGACGACGCGCTACACCGACGAGCAGGGCCGCATCCACTTCGAGCGCGCGGACAAATCCCGCCAGTCGGAGTACTTCGACATCCCCTGGGTCGGCCCGCTGGTCAAGGACAACGTCCAGCGCGACGTGCAGGTCGTGACCGCGGCCCGCTCCGGGGAGGAGTACGGCGCCCCGATCGTGGTCTATCTGCAGCAGCACGGCTTTCTGCGCGCCACCGAGAGCTCGGTGCGCGAGAAGGCCAAGGAGCTCAGCGACATCATGGCCCTGGCCGGCACCCGCGGCAACGGCCCCAACCCGCGCCTGGCCGTGCCGCTCGCCAAGCACTTCCCCGAGCCGCCGGCGCCGGATCCGACCTACGACTTCGACCGCGGCCCCGCCGGCAACCAGGAGTCCGCCAACCGCAAGGGCGCGATCGCCTTCACCCTCGTCTTCAACCAGGAGGCGGTCAAGCAGCTCACGGCGTCGACCGCCGACGACATCCTCAAGTCCTACGCCGCGACCGTGGACTCGATCCCGGCCGCGAAGTGGCTGCTCGCCAACGGCGCGCTGAACCCGAAGAACGGCAAGGTCGAGTACGACTGGCGCGAGGCCCGCAAGGCCTTCCCGGACCGGGACAGCGACCGGGGCAATTCCGGCCGCAGCTATGAAGAGGGGGAGATCGAGCACATGGCGAAGGTGGCCACCGGCCTGATCTCCGACCTCGCCGCGGCGCGCGACGCCAAGGACAACGAGGCGCGCTCCGCCGCGCTGGCCAAGGCCTTCGGCGGCCTGGGCGAGAGCGGCCTGCCCTACGACGAGGCCCTGCGCGTGTTCGTCCAGCTCGTGGACCCGATGAACCTGACCGGCGACTTCGTGGCCTCGGTGGACCGGCCCAAGAAGGAAGGGGACCTCTCCCTGCACTTCGCCCTCAAGAAGGGGCGCCCCGAGAACCTGCTCCTGCAGCTCGCCGGCGAAGCCAAATCCCGCTTCGCCGAACCCTCCATCCTGGTCGACTGATTCCGCTGATATAGGCGGGGGCGGAGGACCAAGGCGCCTCGGGGACGGGCGCGATTGGCCGCGCCCTCCGGGGTAGAGGCAACAATAACGGCCACGGTTGCCACCAACCCCAAGCCCCTCGGTCGCCTTGGTCCTCCGCCCCCTTTAAATCACCTTAGGCAGGGCGACCGGCGGATGGTATCGCCTTTCGCTTGCGAGGAAACAGGGCGACGGCATGATGGCCCGAGGGGTGTGGGGTCGCCGCGATGTTTGCTCCGTCGATCGCGGACGACCCCAAGCGAGGCTCAATGCCGAGTGGCCCCGAGGGCCATCATGCCGTCGCCCTGCTCATGTCGGGGGGGGAAGAGGCGTCACCAGCCGCCGGGCACACACCCTGGAAACACGAAACCCCCCGCTTTGCTCGCGGAGGGTCTTGGTCCCGACATTTCTAGTTACGGGTTCGAAAGCGACAACCAGACTATAGCATGCCTTTCGCTCCTTGTCCAGTCTTATTCATGGCGCGACCGGCAAGACGGCCGGCTCGACGGCCGGCGCGGCGGCAGGCCCGAGGCGCTCGGCGGTGTCGATCTTGTGGTCCTTGGTCTCACGGATGTAGAGGCGGCCGACGACGACGGTGACGAGGCAGACGGCGATGGGGTAGGCGAGCCCGGCGTAGATCGCGCCGTCGCCGAGCAGCGCCTTGGCCCGGTCCGAGGTCGTCAGCGCGGTGGCGATCAAGGGCAGGAAGCCGCCGAACCAGCCGTTGCCGAGATGGTAGGGCAAGGACATCGAGGTGTAGCGGATGTTCGTCGGGAACAGCTCGACGAGGAAGGCCGCGATCGGGCCGTACACCATCGCCACGTAGGCCATCTGCACCGAGACGAGGAGGATGAGCATCGGGATGTTGAGGGGATCCGAGAACAGCTTCAGCCCCATGTATATCGGGATGTAGGTCAGGGCCGCCAGCGCGCAGCCGCCGAGCATGACCGGCTTCCGGCCGATCCTGTCCGACAGGTGCCCGAAGTACAGGAACAGGGGCGTGCCGATGAGCAGGGCCGCGGAGACGACGAGGTAGGCGACCTTCCAGTCGAGCTTGAGCGCGGTCTGCAGGAAGGTCAGCGCGTAGAACTGGCCCGTGTACCACACGACGCCCTGGCCCGCGGTCGCGCCGAACAGCGCGATGAGCACGAAGCGCAGGTTGACGGGATTGGTGAAGCTTTCCTTGAGGGGGTTCTTCGAGAGCTTCCCGTCGGCCTTGAGCTTGGAGAACAGCGGGCTTTCCTTCATCTTCACGCGGATGTACAGGCTGACCGCGAGCAAGGCGAAGCTGAAGACGAAGGGCAGGCGCCAGCCGGCGAAAGGAGCGCCTTCGCCGCTCTTGAACCCGGCTTCTCCCATGAACGCCCTCGTCACCCCGATGACGAGCATGCTCAGGAAGAAGCCGAGCGTGGCGGTGGTCTGGATGTAGGCGGTGAAGTAGCCGCGGCGGGCGTCGGGCACGTGCTCGGCGACGTAGGTCGCCGCGCCCCCGTACTCGCCTCCCAGGGCGAGGCCCTGGAGCAGGCGCAATCCGACCAAGGCGACGGTCGCCCAGATCCCGGCCTGCTCGTAGGTGGGGAGGAAGCCGACGAGGGCGGTGGCCAGGCCCATCGTGGCCATCGTGATCAGGAAGGTGTATTTCCGGCCGACGAGGTCGCCGACGTGGCCGAACACGAGCGCGCCGAGCGGGCGCACCCCGAACCCCGCGCCGAAGGTCGCGAGGCTCGCCAGGAGCTGAGCCGTCTCGTCGCCGGGCGGGAAGAACTTGGCTCCGAAGAACACCGCCAGGCTGCCGTAGAGGTAGAAATCGTACCACTCGAACAAGGTGCCGAGGCTCGAGGCGAGGATGACGCGGCGGATGGTCCCGTGCTCTTTTTCCATGGTCGCTATCCTAGCAACAAGGCGGCGTTCTTTCCCGTTGCGGTTGGGTGACAAAAAAGTCGCCCCCGGCGCCGCGAGCGGCGCCGGGGGCTTCTCTCAGGTCCTAGCTCAGATTAGAGCTTGCGAACGTTCGCGGCGCGCGGGCCCTTGTCGGACTGCTGCACGTCGAACTCGACGGCCTGATTCTCAGCCAAAGTCTTGAACCCCTCGCCCGTGATGGACGAGTGGTGGACGAACAGGTCCTTGGACCCGTCATCCGGCGTGATGAAACCGAAGCCCTTCTGATCGTTGAACCACTTCACTTTTCCCGTAGCCATTCTGTTTGCTTCCTCTTTATTTACGTCTTGCTCACGTACGTCTGTGTGGCGAGATCATCTCTGATCCGTGCCCTCATTATACCATAATTCGTCGTCGACGACGCGAATCTTGGTAATAAAAAAGCGGGGCGGGCCCGAGGGTCCGCCCCGCTCGATTCGAGGGGATTACAGGCCTTTCCAGAGCTCCGGGTTCTGGAGGGAGGCGGCCAGCGCGGGCGACTTCGGATGCGCGGGCTGCAGAGCCAGGCCTTCCGGCTCGGCAACGACCGGCGCGCCGGCCGGCTTGTACCAGCACAGCGGGCGGAAGCCCGAGGTCTGGCCGCCGGCGGCGGTGCAGGTGCCCTTCGCCGGGTCCGTCGGATCGACCTCGTCGGTCACCGCGCGGGAGCAGACGGAGCCCGCGAAGTAGGTGTCGAGCCGGCACTGCGTGCCCGGGTGGGCGTCGTACATGCGGCTGACGACCGCCGGATCCGGGGTGTCGAAGCGGGGGAGGATCGTCTCCCGGCGCAGGATCCGGAACAGCGTCGTCACCGACATGCCGGCCATGGAGCCGCGCACGCACATCGCGCGGTCGGTCGCCGACTGGAAGGACGCCTCGCAGGCCGCGCGGGGGCCCGCGTCGTCGCCCTTGGGGCGCGTGAAGGAGACTCCCTCGTCGGCGAACAGGCGGCGCAGGCACTTCATGTTGGCGAAGTAGTCGGACTGGCCCTCGTTGGAGGCCCAGTCGTTTCCGTCGCCGTACTTCGGCGCGCCGCCGATGTGGTGGCCCATCTCGTGGCAGACGACGAGCGCCATGCCGTCCTGCGTGATGGACTCGTGCCGGGCCAGGCCGCCGTACATGTTGAGGATGTAGTCGTTGCCGGAGCGCTGGGCCGACGCGTTGACCGTCGCGTTGTCCCACAGGCGCTTGAGGACGAGGCGGCCGCCGCGGGCCTTGATCTCGGGGCCGTAGATCTTCTCGACCCGGTCCATCACCTGATTGAACTGCGCCTGCGAGATGCCCTTCGCCTCGAGAGAGCCGATGGGGATCTTCATGTCGTTCTGCGGGACGAACCCTTCGCACAGCTGCTTCGACGCCGGGACGGCGGACAAGGCCACGACGATCGCGCTCACCAGGATGCTTCGCTTCATGGACACCTCCAAGAGAGTCCATACTGGCATAACGCGAATTTAGGATGCAAGGGAAAATGGGCCTTTGGACCCGGGTATTTGGTGGGCCCTTCGGTCCCACCCTTTCGGCCCCGCGCGGCGACCCGGAAACGCGAAGCCCCCGGCTCTCGCTCGGGGGCTGGTCCCGATATTTCTGGTCTCGGGTTCGTTGGAGATAGGCTACCTCCGGGGCCCGGAAAAAACCATGTCGGGCGCGTCACGCCTCGGATAACAAAGGTTGACTCGCCGTCCACGGCTTTCGGCCGCGGAGGCGGCTACACTGTGGGCATGATCCCTCTCACCCGAAAGACGCTCGACATCTCCGATCTGGACCTGGCCGGAGGCGTGACCCGCCGCCCGGACGAGGCGTTCGACAAGGACCTGACCGACTCGTTCAACGAGGTCCAGCCGGAGACCTACCGCGGCAACTCGCGCTCGTCCGTCGAGGCGGGCATGGTCGACCCCGACATGGACGACACCATCGGCGGGGAGTAGCTACTTCGCGGGCTTGGGCTTGCGCAGCGCGGCGATCGCGGCGAGGACTTCCTCGGCGTGCCCGGCCGGCTCCACCTTGAGCCAGACCTTCTCGATAGTCCCGTCCGGGCCGATCAGGAAGGTGTTGCGCGCCGACAGCGGCCGGCCCTCCATCATCGAGCCGTAGGCCGTGGAGACCTCGGCCTTCGGGTCGGAGAGCAGCTTGAAGCCCAGGCTCTCCTTCTCGCAGAAGCTCTTGTGCGACTCGGCCGTGTCCACGCTGACGCCGAGGACGACGGCCTTCGCGGCGGCGAAGCGCTTCAGGTTCTTCTGGAACCCGCGGGCCTCGAGGGTGCACCCGCCGGTGAAGTCCTTCGGGTAGAAGTAGAGGACGACGCGCTTGCCCCGCAGGTCCTTGAGGGCGACGGGCTTGCCGTCCTGGGCGGCCAGGGAGAACTCGGGGGCGGGCGCGCCCGCGAGGGGGGCGGCGGCGAAGGCGGGGGCGGCGGACAGGGCGAGGGCGAGGAGGATCGTCATCCTTCCATTAAACACATTATGCTCACGCGCCCGCCATTGTGCCCGCCGTCGCGGACGGGGTAGCATGTCCTCATGAACGAACTCCTGACGAAGAAGTGCGTCCCCTGCGAGGGCGGGGCGGCTCCCTTGTCTTTAAAGGAAGCCAAGAAGCTCCTGACCAAGGTCCGGGGCTGGCGGCTCGTGAAGGGCAAGGCCCTGCGGCAGGAGCTCGTCATGGCGGATTTCCCCGCGGCGATCGAGTTCGTCCACGACGTGGCGCAGGAGGCGGAGTCGGAGGGGCATCACCCCGACCTGCACCTGACCGGCTACCGGAACCTCGCCATCGACCTCTCGACGCACGCGATCGGCGGCCTGTCCCTCAACGACTTCATCCTCGCGGCGAAGATCGACGCCTTGCCGCGGAAGCTGAAGGCCATGAAAGGAACGAAGTAGACCGAAGGCCTAAGAGCGTTTAGTGACTTCGATGAGGTGGAAGCCGAACTGGGTCTTCACCGGGCCCTGCACCTTGCCGACCTCGGCGCTGAAGACCACGGTGTCGAACTCGGGGACCATCTGCCCGGGGCCGAACTCGCCCAGGTTTCCTCCCTCGCGGCCGGAGGGGCACTTCGAGTGCTTCTTGGCGAGGTCGGCGAAGCTCGCGCCGCCCTCGATCTCCTTCTTGAGCTTGACGCACTCCGCTTCCGACGGGACGAGGATGTGACGAGCCGAGGCTTTGGCCATGGGGTCTCCTGTGCGAGTCTGCCCGGATTCTAGCGAACCCGCGCGTCCGCGGGCAACCCGTCAGCGCGCGTGCGCGACCAGGTTCTCCGGCGACTGCGCCGCCGCGCGCACGCGCAGCATGGTGAGGCGCTCGACGGCCTCGGGGGTCGCCTCGACGGCCTCGGTCTCGAGGTTGACCTCGAAGGCGTAGACCGGGGCGCCGGCGGGCTCGCGGAAAAGGACGAGGTAGGAGGCCTCCTCGGTCTTCTCGGCGCTCCACGCCCGGGGATAAGCGGGGTTGCGGACCGTCCCGGCGAGGCGCCCGAGCACGGTCTCCTCGTCGCCGGCCAGGCGCGTGTCCTGGACGAGGGCGATGGCCTCCAGGCCGTCGGGGTCGGGCGCCGCGGCGCGCGCCGCGGCCTTCGGGGGGGCGAAGCTCACGTCCTCGACCAGGCCGGCGCAGCCCAGGAACGCGGCGAGCAGGGCGCCCACCGACAGCGCGGCGGCCATGTGCCAGCGGTAGCCTTCATCGAGCCAGGGAGCTTCGCCGTGGGGCATGGTCCTAGTGTAGTCCCGCGGCCGCGGAACGGCCACGAAACATCTGGTAAATTCCGCGGAATCCAAGCATACTTTGGCGCGAGCCCATGGAGAAGCCGAAGAAGCCGGCTGACGAAGCCCAGCGCCTGGAGGCGCTGAGGCGCCTGAAGGTCCTCGACACCCCGCCCGAGGAGCGCTTCGACCGGCTCACCCGCCTGGCGCAGAACCTCCTCGGCGTGCCCTCGGCCATGGTCAGCCTCGTCGACGACGAGCGCCAGTGGTTCAAGTCCCGCCAGGGGCTCGACGCGAAGGAGGCCCCGCGCGACGTCTCCTTCTGCGGCCACGCCATCCTCGGCAAGGAGCCGTTCGTCGTCGCCGACGCGACGAAGGACCCGCGCTTCGCCGGCAACCCCCTGGTCCTCGGCGCCCCCAACATCCGCTTCTACGCCGGGGTGCCGCTGAGGCTGTCGACCGGCGAGGCGATGGGCACCTTGTGCGTCATCGACCGCATCCCGCGCACCCTCGACGCGAAGCGGGTCCAGCTCCTGCGCGACCTGGGCGCGCTGGTCGCCAACGAGCTCGAGGGGGCCACCCTCGAGGTCGCCCTGTCGTCCGTCCGGGAGCACGAGGCGAAGCACCAGTCCCTGCTCGACGAGACGACCGACCTGATCCTCGCGGTCGACGGCGAAGGGCGGCTCCTCGACGCGAACAAGGCGCTGCTGGCGGCCCTGGGCCGGCCCCTCCCCGAGGCGCTCGAGCTGGGCGTCTCCGGCCTGCTCGACCCGGAGTCCCGGGCGCTCGGGACCGAGACGCTGGCCCGCGCGCTGAGAGGGGAGGAACGCGGCGCCTTCGACCTGGCGTTCCTGTCGAAGTCCGGCGGCCGGGTCCTCGCGCGCGGCCGGGCCTCCCTCACGCTCGATAAGGGTCGCGCGGCGCGCGCCCGGCTCATCCTGAGGGACGTCACCGCGCAGACGAGATCGGAGAAGCGCCTGGCCGCCCAGTTCGCGGCGACCAAGGCCCTGTCCGACGCGACGACCTGGCGCGCGGGGCTCGAGGGCGTGCTGCGAGGGATCGGCGCGGCGATGGGCTGGACCGCGGCGGGCGCCTGGGAGGTCGACCACGCGACCGGCGAGCTCTATTGCGCGGATTTTTGGAGCTCGGGCGAGAAGAGCACGGCCTTCACCCGCCGGTCCCGCGAGCTGAGGCTGAAGTCCGGCGCGGGGCTCCCCGGCCGGGCCTGGCGCGACGCCAAGCCGGTCTGGGTCCCCGACATCGCGGCCGATCCCGATTTCCCGAGGGCGGAGGAGGCCGCGGCGGACGGCGTGCGGACGGCGCTGGCCTTCCCCGTGACGCTCGACGGGAAGGTCGAGGGCGTGCTGGAGTTCTTCGCGTCGTCCCCGGCGCCTCCGGACGCCGAGCTCACGGCCCTGTTCGTCTCCATCGGCCTCCAGCTGGGGGAGTTCCTCCGCCGGCGCCGCGCCGACGCGGCGCTGCTCCGGTCGGCGAAGGAGATGCAGGACCTCAAGACCGCGCTCGATGCGTCGGCGATCGTCGCCGTGACGGACGCCGCCGGCCGCATCACCCGCGTCAACGAGCAGCTCGTCCGGATCACGGGCTACTCCCGCGAGGAGCTGATCGGGGTGACCCATAAGCTGCTCAATTCGGGGACGCACCCCGACGCGTTCTTCAAGCGGCTGTGGGAGACCATCGCCTCGGGCCGGACCTGGCGAGGCGAGATCCGCAACCTCGACCGGAACGGCGCCGCTTACTGGGTCGACACGATCATCACCCCGTTCCTGAACGAGAACGGGAAGCCGATCCAGTACATCGCCATCAGCCACGACATCACGGAGCGCAAGCTCTCCGAGGGACGCGCGGCGGAGGCGGGCGCGCGCCTGCAGGCCGTCCTCGACGGCGCCTCCCAGGTGTCGATCATCGCCACCGACGCCGCGGGCCTCGTCACGGTCTTCAGCAGGGGGGCGGAGAACCTGCTCGGCTATCCGGCCCCGGAGATGCTGGGACGCTCCCCCTCGGTCCTTTTCCAGGATGGTCAGGGCTTCGACGCACTGCTCGAGTCGGCGCGCGGGGGCGCCTCGGAGTCGCGCGAGTGCGCCTTCGTCCGCAAGGACCGTTCTTCCCAGCCCGTTCGCCTCACCGTGACGGCCCTGCGCGGGACGAAGGGGGAGATCGACGGCTTCCTCGCGCTCGCCGTCGACGCCTCTCAGACCCAGCTGGCGAGGGAGGAGGTGTCCAAGGCCCGGGACACGGTCCAAGGCCTCGCCAACGCGAAGTCGCTCTTCCTCTCGAGCATGAACCGGGAGGTGCGTGCGCCGATGAACGCGGTCGTCGGCATGGCCGGGCTGCTCCTGGACGGCAGCCTCGACGCCCGGCAGAAGGAGCTCGCCGAGGGCATCCGCGGCGCCGGCGAAGCGCTCCTGGCGACCCTCGGGGACATCCTCCATTACTCCCAGCTCGAGGCCGGGGGCCTGCCTCTCGAGGAAGGGGAGTTCGACCCGCGCCGCGTCGTCGAGGACGTCGCGTCGCTGTTCGCGCCGCGCGCCCGCGAGAAGGGGCTCGAGCTGTGCGTGTTCGTGGACGAGGCGCTGCCCCGGCGCCTGCGCGGGGACGCGGGCCGCCTTCGCCAGATCCTCGCCGCGTTCGCCGGGAACGCGGTCAAGTTCACCGACAAGGGCGAGGTCGTCCTCGGCGCGCGCCGGGCGTCCGAGGCGGGGAACGCCGTCGCCCTGCGCTTCGAGGTCCAGGACACCGGGCCCGGGCTCGAGCCGGCCGCGCAGGCCGGGCTGTTCGCCGCCTTCGTCCAGGCCGGCGGCGCCGCGTCGAAGCAAAGCGGCGCGGGGCTTGGTCTGGCCATCGCCCGCAAGCTCGCCGAGAAGATGAAGGGCGCCGTCGGCGTCGTCAGCTCCCCGGGCAAGGGCTCGACCTTCTGGTTCGAGGCGGCTCTGCCGAAGGCCGCGGCCGCCGCCCCGGAAGAGCCGCCGGAACTCGCGGGCGTGCGCGTCCTGATCGTCGACGACAGCGAGACGGCCCGGCGCGTGACGGCGCACCTGACCGCCTCCTGGCGCATGCGGCCGGAGGCCGTCGCGGACGGCGCCGCCGCCCTGGCGGCGCTGCGCGCCGCCGAGGCCCAGGGCGACCCGTTCATCCTCGCGCTGATCGACGCGGCGCTGCCCGGCCTCGACGGGGCGCAGCTGGGCCAGGAGATCAAGGGCGACGCGTCCTTGGTCGCCGTGAGGATGATCCTGCTCGGCTCCGCGCCGGAGGTCCCCGCGGGAGGCGAACCGGCCGCCCTCGGCTTCGACGGCGCGGTCGCGAAGCCGGTCTTCAAGGAGGCCCTGCGGGAGGCCGTCTGCGCGGCCCTCGGCGTGAAGCCCTCGGCCCAGGAGCTCGTCCGCCGGGCCCTGCGCGTCGAGCCTCTCGCCTCGTGGAAGGCGCTGCGCGTCCTCATCGCCGAGGACAACGCCGTCGACCGCAAGGTGACCGGCCTCAAGCTGGAAGCCCTCGGCTGCAAGGCCGACGCCGTGGCCGACGGCCGGGAGGCGGTGGCGGCGACCGCCTCGATCCATTACGACCTGATCCTCATGGACTGCCGCATGCCGGAGCTGGACGGCTTCGAGGCGACGGCCGCCATCCGCGCTCGCCCGGCCGCGGACGCGCGCAGGACGGTGATCGTGGGGATGACTTACGACGCGGACGGGGACCGGGAGAGGTGCCTGGCCGCCGGCATGAACGACTGCGTCGCCAAGCCCGTGGGAGCCGAGGACCTCGGCCCGGCGGTCCGCCGCTGGTTCGGCCCGGAATTGTTAAAATCCGGGTCATGATCATCCCGGTCTTCTTCGTCGCGCACTGGTTCTCGGCGCTGTTCTCCCAGACCTTCTTCGTCCACCGCTACGGCGCGCACCGGATGTTCGTCATGAGCCGGGGCTGGGAGAACTTCTTCCACCTCTTCGCCTACTTCTCCCAGGGCTTCTCCTATCTCAACCCGCGCGCCTACGCCTTGCTCCACCGGATGCACCACGCCTACAGCGACACGGCCAAGGACCCGCATTCCCCGGCGTTCTTCCCGAACGCGGCCGCGATGATGCTGGCGACCTTCCACCGCTTCAACGCCATCGGGCACCGCCGCGAGGCCGTCGAGGCGCGCTTCGAGGGCGGCTATCCCAGCTGGCCCCTGCTGGAGCGGATCGGCGACCATTGGCTGTCCATGTCGTTCTGGGCCGCGTTCTACGCCGCCGTCTACTGGTCCTTCGCCACGGCCTGGTGGATGTGGCTGCTGCTCCCGGCCCATTACCTGATGGGCCCGATCCACGGCGC
Organism: Elusimicrobiota bacterium; assembly: GCA_016191335.1. Lineage (GTDB taxonomy): Bacteria > Elusimicrobiota > Elusimicrobia > UBA1565 > UBA9628 > GWA2-66-18. Next base: position 23,996 of record JACPOW010000135.1, read on the forward strand.
GATCGTGAACTGGTGCGGCCACCGCTACGGCTACCGCAATTTCGACACGAACGACCAGTCACGCAACACCTTGATCTTCGACTTCCTCACGATGGGCGAGCTGTTCCAGAACAACCACCACCGGCAGTGCACGCGCGCCAACTTCGCCGTGCGCTGGTTCGAGTTCGACCCGTGCTGGGCGATCATCCGCGTCCTCGCCGCCGTCGGCGCGGTGCGCCTGCTCCGCCCGCTCGAGGTCGACGACCGCCTGCCCGCGGCCGAGCAGCCGTGGGGCGTCCCTGTCTAGGCCTTTGGGCCTGGAAGGTCCCATACCCTAGGGCCCTGACGGCCTGGGCCTGACGGGGATATCCTGAGGGCATGGCGATATCAGGACTCTCCAAAGCCTCGATGCTCAGGCTCCTGATCTCGTTGACGGTCCTCTCGTCGGGCGCGCTGCCCCCGTCCGCCGCCGCCCAGGCCGCGCTCGCCGCCTCCCGGCCCCCGCTTCCCCTCGCCGCCGTGCCGCCGCTGGCCCAGCTCGAGGCGATCGGCCGGGAGCTTGAGCTCCATCTCGAGGGCCGCGCCCCGGCCCGGCTCGACGCCGCCGTCGCGGGCCTCGAGAAGATCGAGGCCCGCCTCGCCGCCGGCGCCGTGGAGGAGCCCGGCCGGGTCCGCGCCGAGCTCGACCGCGTCCGCGTCCTGCTCGGCCGCATCCTGGGCACGCCG
>JACPOW010000035.1 GCA_016191335.1 Elusimicrobiota bacterium
CTCGCCGCTCGGAAACCCAGACCGGTTCTTGGCGCCCAATTCTACCGCTTAACCTTCAGGTTTTCGCGAAGCGAAAACCCTGGCGCCGAAGGCGCCATGCCGTTCAATTGCCGAGGTTCAAAACCCCATGAACTGGGAGCTCCGGGCTCAGCCGATGCGCCGGGCGCGGGAGGCGAGCAGGGGCAGGGACTTGTCGAGGCGGTCGTTCATGTCGAAGTGGCCGAACGAGTGCTCCTCGTGCGTGTGGCGGACCTTCAGGGCCTTGAGCGCGTCGGACAGGCGGCGCGCGCCGAGATGGAGGTTGAACTCGTCCTTGACGCCCGCGTCGAACCACAGCGTCTTCAGGCGGCGCAAGGTGCCGACGTGCTTGGCCGCCGCGTGCACCGGGTCGAGGGCCTGCCAGCGCTTCCACACCGCCGGGACCAGCTCCCCCGTACGGGGGTCGCAGGGCAGGTCGAACCCGAGCGGGGACTTCTCGTTGGGCGAGTAGCAGGCCGCCATCGCCATCAGGTTGATCGCGCCGTGGTCGAAGCCGTCCTTGGTCCGGGAGGCCAGGAACTCCTCGACGAAGCGCTTGGGCGAGCCGCCGCGGCCGCCGAGCGCCGACACGAACTTGTACATGTCGGTCCCGTAGGCGGCCGAAAATCCCATGTCGCCGCTGTGGCTGACGCAGTGGCCGAAGACCTCGGGGTGGCGCATCGCCAGGGTCAGCGCGCCGAAGCCGCCGGAGGACTTGCCGATGATCGCGCGGCCCTCGGGATGGCGCACCGTGGAGTGCTTGCCGTCGATGTAGCCGACGACCTCGTACACCGTGAAGTCGGCGTAGCGCCCGGTCGCCGTCGAGTTCAGGTACTGCGAGCCGCCGTAGGCCGTGAAGCCGTCAACGATGACGATGATCGCCTCGCGCGCCTTGCCCTCCTCGATGAGGCGGTCGAAGCGCTCGGCGATGTTCTCCTTCCACGGGTTGAAGTTGATGGCCCCGCGGGCGGTGCCGGTGAAGCCGGGCAGGTAATACAGGACGGGGTAGCGGCGGCCGCGGACGGTCCCGTAGGTCGGCGGCAGGTAGATGGGGATCTCGCGGCGGCGCGGGTCGCCGAGCGGGTTGTCCTTGAGCACGATGCTCGAGATGGTCTCGATCTGGACGCGGCCTTTCATAGGGATCCTCCGAGGGCGCGGCGCAGGGCCCCGCCCGAGCCCTCGAGGAGCTCGCGGGCGCCGGCGGCGGTCAGCCTCTTGCGCGCCATCACGACGGCGGTCTTCACGCTCCCGCCCGAGGCGCGGAACAGCGCGCGGGCGCGGGCGGGCGTCACGCGGCCGAGGTCGGCGACGATGCGCTCGCCGCGCAGGCGCAGCTTGCGCGAGGTCGGCTTGAGGTCCACCATCCAGTGGTCGTACACCTTGCCGATCTTGATCATGGCGCCCGTGGTCAGCGCGTTGAGGACGAGCTTCGCCGCGGTGCCGGCCTTCAGGCGCGTCGAGCCGGTGACGACCTCCGGGCCGACGAGCGGCGCGATCACGATGTCGGCGTGGCGGCCCTTCGGGCGGCCGTTCGAGGTCACCAGGAGGGTGACGGCCCCCCGCTTCTTCGCCTCGGCCAGCGCCGCGTGGACGAACGGCGTCACGCCGCTGGCGGCGACGCCGATCACCGCGTCGCCGGGGCGGACCGTCGCGGCGGCCTTCCGCCCGAGCGCCGGCTCGTCCTCGGCGCCTTCCTTGGCGCGGAACACCGAGCGCTTGCCGCCGGCGATGACCGCGCGGATCTGGCGCGGCGTCGTGTTGAAGGTGGGCGGGCATTCGGCCGCCTCGAGCACGGCCAGGCGCCCGCTCGTCCCGGCGCCCAGCAGCAGCACCGAGCCGCCGGAGGCGAGGGTCTTCGCCAGCGCGTCGACGCCCTGGGCGAGCTCGTGGGCGACGCGCGCGACGGCGAGCGGGACGAGGCGGTCCTCGGCGACGATGAGCCGGACGATCTCGGAGGAACGCTTGGTGTCGATGTTCCGCGTGCGCGGGTTGGCCTGCTCCGTCGGCAGGCGCGCGTAGGCCCGGGCGGAGAGGAGGGCCACGCTAATCGTCGCTGTCGTCGGCCGGCTGAACGGCCGGCGGCGGCGTGCCGGTGTCGTCGATCAAGGTCTTGCCGTCCATCGGGTCGCCGTTGAGCAGGGTCCCGGTGGAAGCCGCGGTCGCCTCCGGGGCGATCGGGTTGCCGAGCCAGTCGATGACCCGGCCGACCAAGGCGCGCTGGGCCTTGAACATGCGCGTGCCCCGCTCCTGCGGGACCGAGATCAAGGTCGCGTGGCGCTCGCCGACGGCGGCCTTGGCGAACGCGTGCAGGATCGGGACCTCCTTCGAGGAGCGCTTGTCCGCCTCGGAGTAGACCATGAGCACCGGGGTCGGGATCGCGCGCTTCAAAGCACGCAGGGCGTTGGGAGTCAGCACCTCCTGCCAGCGCATGCCGGGGGAGAGCATCACGACGAGCGGCACCTTCTGATGCGTCGCCGCGTAGCGGATGGCGATGCTGCCGCCGACCTCGGAGCCGATGAGCCCGATCGAGTCCTCGGGGACGCCCTGGCCCGCGAGCCAGGCGACGGCCGCCTCGGCGTCGCGGGACATGTCCGCGAAGTCGTTGGCGGTCGGCGTCGCGCGCAGCTTCTTCCAGGTCAGCTCCTCGCCGGAGGGGCTGACCCGGCTCTCGCCGTGCCCGCGCAGGTCGACGGCCATCACGCCGTAGCCCGCCCGCGTGAGCGGGAACGCCAGGCGCTTCCAGTCCTCCTTGCGCTGTCCGGTGCCGTGCAGCAGGAGCAAGGTCATCTTGCCGGGCACCGACGGGGCGAACATCGCCTTGAGCGCCCAGCCGTCGACGGTCTTCAGCTCGACGGCCTCTCCCGGCAGGGAAGGGCCGGCGGGCTTCGCCGGCTTGGGAGCCGGCGCGGCCCCCGCGGACAGCGCGAGCGCGGCGACGAGAAGGACCGCGGACCTCATGGCCTTAGGGAACGAGCTCTTCCTTCTTGAACCACAGCGCGACCTCGCGGGCCGCGTCCGACGGGTCCGAGGAGGCGTGGATCACGTTCTCGAACTGCTTGGTGACGGAGTTCATGCGGCCGAAGGAGCCGCGGATGGTCCCGGGAGCGGCCTGCTCCGGGTTCGTGGCGCCGGCGACGGCGCGGACGGCCTTGATCGCGTTCTCGCCGCGGTAGACGAGGGCGAGGATGCGGCTGTCGGAGATCCCGTGATAGCCGCCGCGGATGTACTTGATCAGGTCCTCGAAGAACGGCTTGTCCTTGAGGCCGACATAGTGCTCGCGGGCGATCTTGTCGGTGACGCAGAGCATTTTCGCGCCGACCATCTCGAGGCCGGTGGCGTCGAGGCGGTCGATGGTGAGGCCGGTCAGCTTGCGGAAGGCGCCGTCCGGCTTGATGAGGATGAGCGTCTGTTCAATAGCCATGCGGCGATTCTAGCGAATATGTCCTTAAGAAGGAAGGGCGCGGGACAGCTGTCCGACGAGGAAGTCGGCCAGGTAGTCGGCGTCGAAGGGCCAGGCGTACTCGATGACGACGCCGGGGTGCTTCCTGCGCGCCTCGGCGACGATCCCCGGGATCTCGCACTCGGCGTGGAGGCCTCCCCGGGTGTACATCGTCGAGATCAGGCTGACGCGGGTGAAGCCTTCCGCGACCAAAGACTCGATGGCGTCCTCGACGGACGGCGCGCAGAACTCGTTGTAGGCGGCGACCAGCTTGCGCCCGCCGAGCTTGGGAGCCAGGGCGGCGGCGATCTCCTCGACGCCGAGCTTGTAGGCGTCGTTGTCGGGCGTGCGCGGCCACCCCCGGACCTGCCGGTCGAGCTCGGCCTCGCGGGGGCTCATCCTGGCCTCGCGGCGGGCCAGGCGCTCCGACTCGAGCCGCTTGAGCTCCGCGACCAGCGGGCGCGGCGTGTCCCGCGCCGCCCCGCCGTGGCCGATCAGCACGACCGCTTCTTTGTTTGCCATGAACGGATTATATATCGTTGACCATGCGCTCCTGGCTCCTGATCGCCGCCCTCGCCGCGCCGGCCGCGGCCGCCCCTCCCGAGATGGAACGGGAGCTGGCGGGCGTCGTGGACCTGTTCTACGACATGGATTTCGACAAGGCCCGGGCCGCCTCCGACGCGCTGGCCGCCCGCCACCCCAGCCACCCCGCCGGCGCCTTCTACCGCGGCGTCTCCACCTACCAGCGCTGGATCGCGGAGGGCATGCGCTCGACCGACACCTACCGGGCCTTCGAGCTCGACAGCGAGGCCGCCGAGGCGGCGGCCAAGGCCATGATGGCCTCGCACCCCGCCGAGGCGCATTACTATCTGGGGGCCACCCTCGGCTTCCGCGCGCGCGCGAACGTGGCGCGGCGGAACTTCCTCCGCGCCCTGCCCGACGGCTCCGCCGCGGTCAAGCACCTGAAGAAGGCCCTCGCCCTGGACCCCACGCTCTCCGACGCGCGGCTCGGCATGGGCATGTTCCACTATTTCGCCGCGCGCATGCCCTCCGGCGCCAAGCCGTTCGCGTACCTGCTCATCGGCGAGGGCGCCGACCGCAAGCTCGGCCTCTCCGAGCTCTGGAGCGTCGCCGAGACGACCGGGATCGCCCGCATGGAGGCCCGCTCCGTGCTCGCCGTCATCCTCTCGAAGGACGAGGAGGCCGACTGGGAGGGCGCCGACAGGCTCCTCGCCGAATTGACGGCGCGCTACCCCCACAACCCGATCTACCGCCTGCGGCGCGCCTACGTCGCGGAGCGGCGCGGCCGCTTCGACGAGGCGGTCGCCCTCGCCGACCCCGACGGCAAGTGGATCGGGACCTTGCACCCGTCGGTGCGCACGCCCGCGCGCGCCTGGGCGCTGTACCGCGCGTCCGAGAGCCGCCTGCTCCAGGGCCGCCCCGAGGAGACCGAACGCTGGCTCGCCGCGCTGGACCGCCTCCCCCATCCCCGGGGCATGAAGGACTGGGTGCTCCTGCGCCGCGCGAACCTGCTCGACGCCCACGGGAAGAGCGAGGAGGCCGACGCGCTCTACGGCCGGATCAAGGACAAGACCGCTTCCGCCCTCGCCAAGCGCTTCCGCGCCGAACGCTACCCGGCCGGCCCCAAGGACACCGCCCCCTTCTTCACCGGCTACTGATAATATTGGTGTCAGGCCGTGCAGTATGTGCAGTATTCAGCGGACATACCGGCTGACAGAGCTTCGGTCGACATGGAGCCATAACGCAATGGCGGTCAGACTATGCCCTTGTCCGACGGCTTCACGCGCGAGCGCGCGCTTCGCCGCGACATTCCGCCTACGCCGGCTTTCCGAACGCAGCTCTTCCAAAGTAATCCCCATATGAGCGGCGGTTCCGGCCCCGAGTTCCGTCATGTCTTGTCGTTCGGTGGGTTCCGACCTTGTCAGTCCGAATAGGATTTCCCCCTTAGGCCACGGATCGAATTCCGATAGATCGCCCTCAGAATTTCCAGAGGGCTGAGAAGAAGAGCTCGACCAAGGCCAATCTTGCGGTCTCTGGACCAGACCCGCACGCGCCGGATTCATATGGATATATCGGACTAATCCGAACAGGTATACGTCGTCCATACAAAGAATAGCCTTGTACCGAGCCTCAAAGAGGTGCCCCGTGCGGTTGTACCTCCGGTTGAAGGACGACGCATAGCCCGTGAGGAACCGCTGCATGATCACCGCCAACGGGATATGCCCCACTCGGAAGGCGATGTGGAAGTGGTTGCCCATCAGGCAATACGCGATGATCTCGCCAGACGAATCGTCTGAGATCTTCCTCAGATCGTCCAGGAATTTCGTCCGGTCGCGATCATCGAGGAAGATGGCGCGTCCATCGACGCCGCGCGCCATGACATGATAAATCGCGCCTGGAAAATGAGTTCTTGTTCGTCTTCCCACACCAATCATACGATTGGAGGGGCAGAAAAGTTGCATGGCCCTGGAATACTGCACATACTGCAAGGCCTGACACCTTTTCTTTGTGTGTTTAGCGCAGGGGGCAGGCGCTGTAGGCGACGTCCTTCTTGAGGAAGGGCGCCAGGTCGCGGCAGTCCACGCTGTGCGCGGTCTTGAAGGTGGTGAGCGCGCCGTCCTTCAGCGAGCAGCGCTCCACCGCCGCGCAGATGTCGCAGTCCTCGTGATAGAAGAACGCGTCCGTGGTGGTCAGGAGGACGAGGGACATGCCGTCCCGCGTGAAGCCCTTGACCAGGCCGCCCTTGAAGTCGCGAACGCTCGCGCCGAAGGCCTTCTTGAGCGAGGCCTCGCAGCGGGGAAGGGCCGCGTAGGCGGCGTCGATCTGCGCGGGAGAGCAGGAGGGCGCGGTCGCCTCGAGCTTCCGCTCCCGGGAGCGCTTCGCCTGGGCGGCCACGACCTTCGCCGACGACTCGTTGATGGCGTCGATGGCCGCGCTGAAGGCGTCCTCCGACGAGTTGGCGGCGGCGACGGAGGAGAGCAGAGCGAGGAGGACGGCGGCGGCGAGAGGGGTTTTGACGCGGTTCATGAGGACATTATACCGCGGCCCCCCGTCGGAGGATATCGGGCTTAAGGCCCACCCCCCTCGGCCGGGAGGCCTAGACGGGTATCCGGCGCGAGGGATATTTAATAGAATCGGGGCCATGGCGCGGATACTGCTCGTCGACGACGAACGCGACGTCGTCACGCTCGTCAAATTCATGCTCGAGAAGGACGGGCACACGGTCATCCCCGCCTACGACGGGGCCGAGGCGCTCGCCAAGGCCGGCCTCGAGCCCCGCGACGAGACCGCCGTCATCCCCGACCTGGTCATCCTCGACGTGATGATGCCCGTGATGGACGGCTACACGGTCTGCGCCCGCCTGCAGGAGGACGCGCGCACGAAGGCCGTCCCCGTCATCGTGCTGACCGCCAAAGGGGCGGTGAAGGACCAGTTCAACCCGGACTGCCGCGTGACCGAGCACCTGGAGAAGCCTTTCGACCCGAAGATGCTGCGCGAGATCGTCGCGAAGCTGCTGGAGAAGCGCTGATGCCCGCCATACTCGTCGTGGACGACGAACCCGATATCGTCACCTTGCTGCGCTTCGCTCTCGAGAAGGAGGGCTACACCGTCGGGGAGGCCGGCAACGGCCAGATCGCGCTCGAGCGCCTCGGCATCGAGCCCGCCGACCACGCCCGCCCCCTGCCCGACCTCATCGTCCTCGACATCATGATGCCCGTGATGGACGGCTACCAGCTCAACATGCGCCTGCAGACCGAGCCGCGCGCCAAGGACATCCCCATCCTCGTGCTGACCGCCAAGGGCCAGAAGATGCGCGACCTCTTCGAGATGGCGCCGAACGTGGCGGCCTACGTGCAGAAGCCTTTCGACCCCAAGATGCTGCGCGAGCTCATCGCCGGCATCCTCGCCTCACGCGGAGAAAAGAAGAATGTCTGACGCGCCCAAGGTTCCCGCCGCTCCCGCCGCCGACGGCCGCGGCCTCGAAGAATTGATGGCCCTCAAGAAGGCCAAGATCGCGGACATGCGCGCCCGCGGCATCGACCCTTTCCCCTCCCGCACCGTGCGCAAGAACGACTGCTCCGCGGTGCGCCCCCTGGGAGCCGGCCTGACCGGGCCCATGCAGCACACGACGGAGAAGGTGGCCATCGCCGGCCGCCTCACCGAGCTGCGCGACATGGGCAAGTCCATCTTCGGCCGCCTGGCCGACCTGTCCGGCACCGCGCAGGTGTACTTCAAGAAGGACGCCCTGCCGGAGGACGTGTTCGCTTTGGTCAAGAAGGACCTCGCCGTCGGGGATTTCGTCGCCGCCTCCGGCACGGTGTTCATCACCAAGACCGGCGAGCCCACCGTCGCCGTCGAGCACGCGGTCATCCTCGCCAAGGCCGTGCGCCCGATGCCCGAGAAGTGGCACGGCATCACCAACACCGAGCTGCGCTACCGGCAGCGCCACCTGGACCTCGTCTCGACGCCGGAGTCCCGGGACACCTTCGTCAAGCGCGCGAAGATCGTCTCGACCATCCGCAGCGTCCTCGACGCGCGCGGCTACGTCGAGGTGGAGACCCCCGTCCTGCTCGGCCAGGCCGGCGGCGCCTCGGCCCGCCCGTTCCACACGCACCACAACGCGCTCGACCAGGACATGGTCCTGCGGATCGCCACCGAGCTGTACTTGAAAAAGCTGGTCATCGGCGGCCTGGATCGCGTCTACGAGATCGGCCGCGTGTTCCGCAACGAAGGGCTCGACACCAGCCACAACCCCGAGTTCACCATGCTCGAGGCGTACGAGGCGTACTCCGACTACGAAGGCATGGCCGTCCTCTTCGAGACCCTCCTGACCGAGTGCGCCGACGCCGTCGGCGTCAGCGAGGTGGAGTGGAAGGGCAAGAAGATCTCGCTCAAGGCGCCGTTCAAGCGCCTGTATCTCCCCGAGGTCTGGAAGGAGCGCTGCGGCGAGCCCATCGAGAACGTCCTCGAAGGCAAGGGCTTCAACCGGCCGGGGCTCCTGAAGCTCGCCGAACGGCTCGGCGTGCACGCCGGCGACAAGACGCCCAGCGCCAAGCTCTTCGACCGCATCGTCGAGTCGAAGATCGAGGACCTGCTCGAGCAGCCGACCTTCCTGTTCGACCACCCGACCGCGATCACCCCGCTCGCCAAGCTGAAGCCGGGCACCCAGTCCCTCGTCGAGCGCTTCGAGTGCTTCGCCGCGGGCATCGAGCTGTCGAACGCCTACTCCGAGCTCAACGACCCGCAGGACCAGCGCGACCGCCTGACCGAGCAGATGAAGCAGAACGCCGCCGGCGACGCCGAGGCCGACCTGCTCGACGAGGACTTCATCCAGGCGATGGAGGCCGGCATGCCCCCGATGGGCGGCATCGGCGTCGGCATCGACCGCCTGACGATGTTCCTCACCGGCCGGGACTCGATCCGCGACGTGATCCTGTTCCCCACCCTCAAGCACGAAAAGCCCGCGTGAGCCTCGAGCTTTTCATCTCGCTCCGCTACCTCAAGGCCAAGCGCAAGGGCCTGTTCGCCGTCGTCACGACGATGATCGGCGTGGCCGGCGTGACGGTGGGCGTCGCGGCCCTTCTCACCACGCTCTCGGTGATGAACGGCTTCCAGACCGACATCCAGAGGAAGATCGTCGGAGCCCAGGCGCACGTCACGGTCCTCGGGGCGCGCTCCCCGCAGGACGTCGAGGACACCTTGGCCCTGGTCCGGGCCGACCCCGAGCACGAGGCCTCCGCCCCGTTCGCTCTCGGCCAGGCGATCCTCACCGCGCGCGACCGCTCGATCGGCGTCGTCGTCAAGGGGATCGACCCGAAGCGGGAGTTCGCCGTCAACGACCTCGCCGCGAAGCTCACCTCAGGCTCCTGGGACGGGATCGGCGAGGGCAAGGCTCCGGGCATCGTGCTCGGCGTCGAGCTCGCCGACCACCTCGGCTCGGAGATCGGCGACGAGATCGTCCTCGTGTCCCCCAAGAGCGTCGCGACCCCCCTGGGGCTGCTCCCCAAGATGCAGAAGTTCCGCGTCGCGGGCACGCTCAAGACCGGCTACTACGAGTACGACAGCGCGACGGCCTGGACCGGGCTCGCGGCGGCGTCGAAGTTCCTGGGCGTGGACGCCGGGGCGTCCGGCGTGGGGATCAAGCTGAAGAACCTCAACCGAGCCGACGCGGCCGCGCGGCGCCTGCGCGCCGTCCTCGGCTACGGCAAGCTCGTGCGCACCTACGCGCAGATGAACCAGACCCTCTTCGCGGCGCTCAAGCTCGAGAAGGCGGTGATGTTCATCATCCTCACCTTGATCACCTTGGTCGCCTCTTTAGGGATAGCCTCGACTTTGATCCTCCGCTCCGTCGAGAAGACCCGCGACATCGGCCTTCTCAAGGCGATGGGCGCGGGCCCGGGCCTCATCCGCCGGATCTTCCTCGTCGAGGGCTTCATCATCGGCGCCTCCGGCGTCGTCATGGGCCTGGCCCTCGGCATGGTCCTGTGCTGGGTGATCGCCACCTTCCAGATCGTCGAGCTCCCGGCCGACATCTACTATCTCTCCAAGGTGCCGGTGGACATCCGCCCCGGCGACGTCCTCGCCGTGACCGGCATGGGCCTGCTGCTCTCGCTGATCGCCACGCTCTACCCCGCCTCGCGCGCCGCGAAGGCCGATCCCGTCGAGGCCATCCACTATGGATGAACCCGCGATCGTCGTCCGCGGCGTCAGCAAAAGCTACGGGCACGGCGCGTCCGCCGTCTCCGTCCTGCGCGGCATCGACTTCACCGTCGCCTCGGGGGAGTTCGTCGCCATCCTCGGCCCCAGCGGCTCGGGCAAGTCCACCTTGCTCAACCTCCTCGGCCTGATGGACCGCCCCGACGCGGGCGACCTGACCGTGCGCGGCCGGCGCGCCGCCGACCTCGCGGAGCTCGAGCGCGCGAAGATGCGTTGCGCCCACATCGGCTTCGTCTTCCAGTTCGACTCCCTTCTGCCCGAGTTCACGATACTGGAGAACACCTTGATGCCCGCCCGCCTCGCCATGGCCAACGGCCTCTCGGACGAGCCCCTCGCCAGCGCCACGGCGCGCGCCACCGCCTTGCTCGAGAGCCTCGGCATCGGCGCCCTGCGCGACCGCTTCCCCTCCCAGACCTCGGGCGGCGAGCGCCAGCGCGCGGCCATCGCCCGCGCGCTCATCAACAAGCCCTCGGTGATCCTGGCCGACGAGCCCACCGGGAACCTCGACCGCGCCAACGGCGACCGCGTCTTCGCCGACTTCCGCCGCGTCGCCCGCGAGCAAGGCGCCGCCGTGGTCCTCGTCACCCACGACGAGCCCGCCGCCAAGGCCGCCGACCGCATCCTGCGCATGACCGACGGCCGCCTTATCTAGGTGCCAGGCCTCCCATTATCCCATTACTCTCGCAAGCGTAACGGCTGACGGTGCTGCGCGTCGCATCCAGCCATTTCGCCACCGCAATTTGATTATGTCCGTTGCGCACGGCCTCGGCGACGAACATGCGTCTTGCCGTTACGAGGCTTGGGACGCGATTCCGGGAGCGAAGTTCGTTCTGGCCGATGCCCGCTTGCTCCGCTATGGCCCGACCTATAGCGTCGAGCGCGAGCGGCTCGGAATCGACCTGCCGCGTTAGATCGATCTCCCGGCTTCCCTCAGGCCAAGGATCAAAGCCCTCCACCCCGGTCGCCGCGTCTATGCCCGGACGGAAACTCGACCACGGCCAATCCTGAGGCGCACCGACGAGTCCAGCTCGGACTGGATTCATATGGATGTACGGGATAAGGCCGGCTAGATATCGGTCATCGAGACAAAGGACCGCCTTGTATCGCGCCTGAAACAGGTGTCCGGTCCGATCATGCCGACGATTGAACATGGCTCCATGTCTGCCGATCAGACCGTGCATGCAGGAGGACAGTGGGACCTTCCCCACACGAATCGCCAGGTGGAAATGGTTTCCCATCAAGCAATAGGCGATGATTTCGGAGCCGCTCCGCTCCGTCATCCGTCGGATTCCTGCCAGAAATTGCCGGCGGTCGTAATCGTCGGCGTAGATGGAACATCCGTCGACGCCGCGCGCCATCGCGTGATAAATCGCACCGGCATAATGAATTCGATGAGGTCTTCCCATACCTATCATACGAATGAGGGTGCCTAATTGTTCCCTGAAGAGTAATGGGATAATGGGAGGCCTGGCACCGCAATAGGCAAAAAGGGACCCCGGTTCGAACGTCGGACCGGGGTGGAGACGCCAGCGCTTTCCGGCTTCCGCCTTCGAGCGCTTTGTTCAGTCGAGTGTTTTGCATCCGAGGGCCTTTTATTGGCCTCTGTTTTCCGCCCGGATAGGGCGGCTTTTTTGGATGAGTCCTCGACCTTAAGGCCTGTCGGCGTCTTCGATCACAGTATAGGCCCGGGGCTGATCTAAATCAATGGCGGAAGTGGAATGATTTTGTATCCTTTTCTCGTCGGGCGCGATGGCGCGCCGGGAGTAATTAATGAAGATTTACATCGACGGCAAGTTCTACGACAAGGACGAGGCGAAGATCTCGGTGTTCGACCACGGGGTCCTCTACGGCGACGGGATCTTCGAGGGCATCCGCGCCTACAACGGCCGCATCTTCCGGCTCGACGACCACCTCAAGCGCCTCGACGAGTCCGCGAACGCCATCCTCCTGAAGCTCCCGATCCCGATCAAGGAGATCGAGAAGGCCATCCTCGAGACCGTCCGCCTCAACGGCCTGAAGGACGCCTACATCCGCCTCGTCGTGACCCGCGGCGTCGGCGACCTCGGCCTCGACATGCGCAAGTGCAAGGACGGCGCGACCCTCTTCATCATCGCCGACCGCATCGAGCTGTACCCCGAGGAGTTCTACGAGAAGGGCCTCACGGTCATCACCTCGACGATCCGGCAGAAGGGCCTCGACCAGGTCACCCCCGGCGTCAAGTCGCTGAACTACCTCGCGAACATCCTCGCGCGCGCCGAGGCCACCGCGGCCGGCGCGCAGGAAGCCATCCTGCTCAACGCGACGGGCCACGTCTCCGAGTGCTCGGGCGACAACATCTTCTACATCAAGGACGGCAAGATCTTCACCCCGCCGACCTCCGCCGGCATCCTCGTGGGCGTCACCCGCAACGTCGTCATGGAGCTGTGCGAGAAGAAGCTCGGCGTGAAGGTCATCGAGCGGAACTTCCCGCGCTACGACCTGTACGGCGCCGACGAGGTCTTCCTGACCGGCACCGGCGCCGAGGTCATCGCCGCCGTCAAGATCGACGGCCGCGTCATCGGCAAGGGCGTCGCGGGCGCGACCACGAAGACCTTGATCAAGCACTTCCGCGAGTACGCCAACTCGGCCGTCGCCGGCACGCCGGTCTACGAGACGGTCAAGGCCAAGTAGCTCTTGAAGCTCGTCAGCTGGAACGTCAACGGCGTCCGCGCCGTCTGGAAGAAGGGCTTCGGGGACTGGTTCAAGGCGGAGAAGGCGGACGTCGTCTGCCTCCAGGAGACCAAGGCCCAGCCCGACCAGCTCACGCCCGAGATGATCAACCCTCTCGGCTACCACGGCGAGTTCCACTGGGGCGAGAAGAAGGGCTACTCCGGCGTCGCCACCTTCTCCAAGTCCGCGCCGGCGCTCGTCGAGCGCGGCTTCGGCATCAAGGAGTTCGACAACGAGGGACGGGTCCTCGCCACCAAGCACGGCGACATCACGCTCTTCAACATCTACTTCCCCAACGGGAAGGCCCGCGAGGAACGCCTGAAGTTCAAGATGGACTTCTACGAGGCCTTCCTTAAAACCGTCATCCCGCGCTACCGCAAGCGCGGCGACGACAAGATCGTGATCTGCGGCGACGTGAACACCGCGCACAAGGAGATCGACCTGGCGCGCCCGAAGGAGAACCGCAAGATCTCCGGCTTCCTGCCCCAGGAGTGCGAGTGGATGGACCGCCTGCTCGCCGACGGCTTCATCGACACCTTCCGCGAGTTCGAGACCGGCCCCGAGCACTACTCCTGGTGGGACCAGCAGTCCCGCGCGCGCGACCGCAACGTCGGCTGGCGCATCGACTACTTCTTCATCTCGAAGAACCTGCGCCCGCGACTCAAGAGCGCGTTCATCCAGGACCAGACCATGGGCTCCGACCACTGCCCGGTCGGCATCGAGCTCGCCTAGCCCGGAGGGCTAGCGGACGATCAGGGCGCCGGTCAGACGCCGCCACAGCCGCCGGGCCCAGCCCTTCACCGTCCTCTCGCCGTCCCGCTCCACGACCGTGTCCGAGAGCGGGATCGCGCGCGGGGAGGACGCCCGGCCGAACAGCGCGCCGATCCGGTCCAGCCGCCCGAGCCCGACGAGGCGCTTGACCGAGCGGCCGAAGGCGATCGTCCCGAGCGCGGACTCCCCGCCCGCGCCGTCGGACAAGAACCCCTCGACGACGAGTTCCTTGTCCTTGCGGAAATCGAAGAGGCGCCGCAGCGGCGACCGGCCCTTGTTCTCGGCCTCGAGCCGCGCGCGCCACGCCGCGGCGATGTCCGCGGGGACCGGCTTCCCCGACAGCAGCTCGTCCAAGGCCGGCGTCCAGACCGCGGCGTCCTCGACGCCGTCGTACTTCATCACGAGGCGCACGCTCCGCCCGGCGAGGTCGCTGACCGGGATCGGGGCGCCGAACTCCGCGACCGTCCCGGGCAGCGGTCCGGTCGAGTCCATGAACACGAGCCCGGTGTTCTCCTTGCTCCGGGCGAGCATGCCCGAGAAGCGCGCCTGCCCCGTCGTGAGCACGCGGATGCGCGTGACGCCCGGCGTGTCGGCGAGGCGCTTCAAGGTCGAGAGCTTCCGCCACCAATAGCGCAGGTTCAGGTCGGCGAGGCTCTCCGCGGTGAGCGAGCCGGGCGCCTTGACCGCGTCGAAGACCAGCATCGCCACGGCCGCCGCGGGCGAGCCCGTCGCGTGCCAGGTCACGCCCGCCTTCACGAGCGCGAAGACCGCCTCGAGCGCGTAGTAGACGAAGCGCGCCACCGGCCCCAGCTCGACCGTCGCGTGCAGCGGCTTCGACAGCAGGTGGACCTTCGGTCCGGAGGCCGGCTCCCTCGCCGGGCGGGCCTCGAACGGCCTGAGCGCGATCTCCGGGGCGGACAGCGCGCCGACCGTCAGCGCCGGCGTCTCGGCGAACCCGGCGCCGAGCGCGCGCGCCATCAAGGCGTCCGCCCCGTCGCGGATCTCGGCGGCGGGCGCCGACTTCAGATCGATCTTCGAGAATTCGGCGATCGCGTCGCGTCCGGCGGAGAGCTTGAGCGGGGCGGCGGCCGTCGGGACCGTCGCGGCCTGAGGACGCGCCGTCGCGGGAACCGCCCGGACCGAGGCCGGCGCCGCGATCACCGCGAACGGAGCCGCCGCCGCCAGAGTCGACGGCGCGGCCAGCGCCGGCGCGCGCGACGCCGCGGGCATGATCAAGGCCGGCGCGGAAAGCCCCGCCGTCGGCGCCTGCGGCACGACGATGGTCTGGCCCATGCCCACGGCCGGGACCGCGACGCGCACGCGCTGCGCCCGCGCCCACGGGGCGGCGAGCAGCACAAGCGCGACGGCGAGCCGGATCGCGTGCATACCCTCAGTGTGGCCGTTTAGCCGTATCTAAGGAAGAGCCCAAAGTCCCACCTCGAAAGGTCCTGGACCTAGGCACACTTATCCTCCACCTGCTACCCCACGACCCCCTCTTTGGGTGATGCCTTAACCGGCATCACCCAAAGAAGGGCTTCACAAAGCCATACCTGCCCCCACCTCCACAAATTCCTTCGTTTTCCAAAAATTTGCGCTGACAAAATAAGCCGTATTCACCTCCGGCGCCGAAAGTGAATAACAATTTTAAAATAAGAGTTATTTTTTAAAAAACGAGGACTTTCGCCGCCGTCCGCCCAGTAAATTTGCGGAAAACTCTCCACCTCCTCCCTTGCCCCCGACCTCCGTTCCCGCTATCCTTGGTCCATGCCCCCTCGAATCCTCTTTTTCGTTCTAATGGCGGCGGTGATCGGCTCCGCCTCCCCCGCTTCCGCCAAACCCAAAGAAAAGGCTAAGGCCGCACAGAAAGCCACCCGAACCTGGAAGTCCGTTGTTGATTATGTCTTTAAGAATGGCGCCGACTGGCCGATCAAAGCGCCGAGCAGCCGAACACTTGGGTACGGATCAGACGAGGTTCCAGCCAAGGGCCTAAGCATTGACGACGATAAATCCAAGGACGGGAAGGAGCATTCCATTTGCGTCGTCTATGAGGTCGATGAGAAAGGGATATCCCGACCAAAGGGGATCGACATTGGTACGATGCTCGTCAAAGAAGTTGCCCCAGGAACCGAAATTGACGGATACCAGATCCGGATGTCGTTGGATGGAACTCCCATCAGCGCGATGCACGCCACCGGAATCGTTGGTCAAGTAAGACAGGTGGCTTTGCCGCCGGATGCCAAAGAAATCAAGGCCCTATTCGCCGCAGAGAGCTCACTTTACCTCAAGGACATCGACCTTAAGCAACTTCTCCCATGAGAATCGGAATTCTTGTCCTTATACTATTGATTGTTCCGACAGTTGGGCTCGCTGGAAAGCGAAGTCGGGATTTGGCTCTGTTAGTTGAGACTGCCAATAACGCCGACGCAACCAGGAAAAGCAATCCATCTCTTCCTCCGGAAGAAACCACACGACTTAAAAAAGAAAAAGCCGCCGCCGTCGAGAAGATCGAGGGCATCGCCAACGCGGCGCCCAAGGACACGGAGACGCAGCTCGAGGTCAGCAAAAGCCTCGCCTCCGTCGAGGAAGCCCCGCGCGCGATACCGTACGCCGAGCGCGGGCTGAGGCTCGCCGAGGCGTCGGGCGACAAGAAGATGATACGCGAGGCTCTGCTGACCGGCTCGGAGGTCTTCTACAAGGCCGGCGACTACGCGCTGGCGCGGGAGCGGGCGCAGCGGATCCTCCACGATAACCCGAAGGACAAGGACGCTCTCGCTCTGTACATGCAGGTCAAGGACCGGGGCGCGGCCTCGGCCGGGGCGCCTTCGGGCGGCGCCAAGGGGAGCGGCGGAGGCGCGGCCGGATCGGGCGGGGGCTACGCCGGGTCCGGGCCCGGCTCGACGCCGGGGACGCGCGGGCCGGACATCGCGATGACGGACGCGGCCCTGCTCGAGGCGAAGAAGCAGATCGCGCTGGGGTGGAGCCGCATCAAGCTCGACCCCAAGGCGGCGCTCAAGAATTTCGAGGCGGCGATCACGGCCGCCCCGCGCAGCGCGGCGGTGCGCGTGGAGAGGTCCAAGGCGCGCCTGGCGGCCGGCGACGCGCCGGGGGCGCTCGGCGACTCGGACGACGCCATCGCGCTCGACCCGAGCCTCGGCGACGGCTACGCGGCCCGCGTGGAGGCCAGGCGCGCCCTCGGCATCAAGGAGATGGAGCTTCTCGTCGATCTCGAGACGGCCGCGAAGCTCGACCCGAGCTTCGCCGAGCAGTACAAGGCGTTGAAGCTGCGCGTCGACGGCCCGTCCGCGGGCGGCGCCGGAGAGACGGGCGGCGTGACGGCGGGGGCATCGGCGCCCGACGCCCCGCGCCCGGCGGTCTCGCGCTCGACGCAGAACTGGGGCCTGCTGGCCTTGGTCGCGCTGGTATCGGCCGCGCTCGGCGGCGTCATCGTGCCGCTGTTGCTTAAGCGGCGACGGTCAGACGAAGACGGCTCTCCCCCCCGTTAAGGAGGGCTTCCACGCGCGCGCCCGCCGCGAGCGGCGCCACGCCGGCCGGGGTGCCCGTGAAGATCAGGTCCCCCTCGGAGAGGCCGAAGGTGCGGTCGAGGTGGTCGATGATCTTCTCGATCGGGAAGATCATGTCCTTCGTGTTCCCGCGCTGGCGCACGGCCCCGTCGACGGACAGCTCGAGGTCGCACGGCGCGGTCAGCGGCACGAAGTTCCCCACGGCCGCGAAGCCGGGACGGCCCTTGGCCGAGGTCCAGGGGAGGCCCTTCTTCTTATCGGCCTCCTGGATGTCGCGCGCGGTGAAGTCGATGCCGACGGCCATCATCAGGCTCAGCCCCGCGGCGACGACGAGCTCGACCTCGTGGTCCACCCGCCGGCTGTCGGGGGGCAGGCGCAGGACGCCGCCGTCGAGGAGCAGGGCGGAGGCGGGCTTGAGGAAGACGATGGGCACGGTCGGAGCCTCGTTGCCGAGCTCCTTGGCGTGCTCGGCGTAGTTGCGGCCGATGCACCAGATGGTGCCGACGGGGCGGCTCAGGCCCGGGAGGATCATTTCGGGAGCAGGTGCGCCTGGAACAAGGTCGCGAAGCCCAGGAACGAGAAGAAGCCGACGACGTCGGTGACGGTCGTCAGGAAGATGCCCGAGGACTGGGCGGGGTCGAAGCCGAGGCGCTTCATGCCGAGCGGGATGACCGCGCCCGCCATGCCGGCGCCGATCATGTTGACGACCATCGCGAGGCCGAGGACGAGGCCCATCCAGGGGTTGCCGTTCCAGAACCAGGCGCCGAGCGCCGTGACGACGCCGATGACGAGGCCGTTGACGAGGCCGACGGAGATCTCGAGCATGGTCAAGCGCATCGCGTCGCGCAGGCGGACCTCGCCGATGACGAGCCCGCGGAGGACGACCGACAGGGACTGCACGCCGGCGTTGCCGCCCTGGCCGGCGACGATGGGCAGGAAGACGGCCAGGACCGCGATCTTGCCGATGAGGCCCTGGAACATCGCGACGACGGAGGAGGCGAGGAAGGCGGTGGCGAGGTTGACGGTGAGCCAGGGAAGGCGCTGGCGCACCTTGAAGAGCATCGGGGAGAAGGCGCGCTCCTCGGCGCTGGCGCCGAACAGCCGCTGGAGGTCCTCGGTCGCTTCTTCCTGGGAGGAGGCGAGGAGGTCCGAGGTGCGCACGGCGCCCAGCAGGCGGCCCTGCGCGTCCACGACGGGGATCGAGAGGTAGCCCTTGAGCTTCGGCTCGGCGATCAGCTCCTCGCGGTCGATGTGGGCGGGCACGGAGACCACGTCCACGCGCATGATGGTCTCCACGCGGACGTCGTCCTCGGCGAGCAGGAGGTCGCGCATGTTGAGAACGCCGAGCAGGCGGCGGTGGTCGTCGACGACGTAGGCGTAGCTCTGCGGGTGCTTGGTGGCGGTGATCGTCTTCAGGCGGGCGACCACGTCGCGCACGCGCGCGTCCTTGGAGAAGGCGACGACGTCGGTGCGCATGATCTGGCCCGCGCTGTGGTCGGGGTACGAGAGGCGCTCCTCGAGCTCGCGGCGGCGCTCCGGCGTCAGCGAGGCGAGCAAGGTGCGGCGGGACTCGTCGGTCAGCGCGCGGAAGGCGTCGGCGGCGTCGTCGGCGTCGGCCAGGCCGAGCAAGGTCGCGGCGGGCTCGGGGACCAGGAACTCGTAGATCGCGGCCTCGGACTGCGGATGGACGCGGGCGAGCAGGCGCGCGGCCGTCTCCGGCGGCAGGGCGCGCACCACCGAGGCGGCGCCGCGCGGCGACAGCGACTCGAGCGCGAGCGCGGCCTGCTGGGGGTCGGTGTCGATGAAGCGGGTGATGACGGAGGAGGCGGCGTCCATGGGGAGTATCTTATAATTAAAGCGATGGTCTGCCAGAACTGCGGGACGCGGGAAGCGACGGTGCTCGTCCAGACCGTGACGAACAACCAGGTGCGCAAGGCCGCGCTGTGCTCGACCTGCGCCGGCCACGCCGAGCCGGCGGCGGACCTCGACGCGATGATGGCGGCGCTGGCCGCCCTGCGCACGCGCGCGCACACGGCGCGCTGCCCCGTCTGCCGCATCTCGTTCGCGGCCTTCCGCGAGTCGGGACGCTTCGGCTGCCCGCACTGCTACGAGCACTTCCTCCCGCAGGTCATGGACCTCCTGCCGCGGGTGCACGCCGGCGCCTACCGCCACCGCGGCAAGACGCCGGGGAGGCGCTGATGCAGCTGCACAACATGCTGCGCTTCAAGACGAAGTGGGCCGAGGCCGAGGGGCCGCAGCACGAGGTCGTGATGTCCACGCGCGTGCGCCTGGCGCACAACCTGCGCGGCCCGTTCCCGGGGCACATCGGCCCGCACACCCTGAAGAAGACCCTCGACCACGCCTTCAACGCGCTCAAGCTCGCGGACATCCGCAACGCCGCGTTCTTCAAGATGGGCGATCTAGATGAAACCGACCGCGAGTTCTTAGTCGAACGGCACCTCGCCAGCCCCCTTCTGGCCGCGCACCCGGCCCAGCGCGGGGTGGTCGTCGGAGACGACGAGACCATCGTCGTCATGGTCAACGAGGAGGACCACTTCCGCCTGGCCGCGCTCCTGCCGGGGCAGCGGCTGCGCGAGGCGCACGCTAGCGTGGACCGCCTGGACGACCGCCTGTCCTCGGTACTCGATTTCGCGTTCCGGGACGACCTCGGCTACCTGACCGCCTGCCCGACGAACCTGGGCACCGGCATGCGCGCCTCCTGCCTCGTCCATCTGCCGGCCCTGGGCATGACGGGCGCGGTGGGCAAGCTGCTCGACGGCCTGGGCCGGGCGGGGCTGATCGCCCGCGGCCTGTACGGGGAAGGCACGCGCGTCATCGGCGACTTCTTCCAGCTCTCCAACGCGACCGGCTTCGGCCGCACCGAGGGAGAGATCCTCGCGGCGCTCGAGAAGTCCGTGAGCGCCGTGGTCGCGCGCGAGCTCGAGGCCCGCGCGGCGCTGACGGCCGGCGCCGCCAAGATCCGCCTCGAGGACGAGCTGCACCGCTCGCTCGCCCTGCTCGCCGCCGCGCGCCTGCTGTCCTTCGAGGAATGCCAGCACCACCTCTCGCGCGTACGGCTGGGGCTGGCGATGGGCTGGAAGCTGCCGTCGGACCTGTCGGTGGTAAACGAGCTGACGCTGTCCACCCAGCCGGCCCACCTCGACCTCCTGGCCCAGAAGGAGCTCGCCCCCCAGGAACGCGACGCCTTGAGAGCCTCCCTCGTGCGCCGGCGCCTCAAGGCGTCCTAGCCCGCCCCGGCCCGAAGCGCAGAGCCAGCAGGTACGGCGTCGCCTTCCCCGCGGCCTCAAGCTCGAGGATGCGCGCGTAGGCGGCCTTGGCGTCCTCCGGGGCGACCGCCCTGATCAGGAGGTCGTTGGCCAGGTTCAGGCGCAGGAAGTTGAGCTCCTCGCGGTCGGCGCGGCTGGTCAGCTCCATCGCGGCCGCGTCCGCCGACAGGCGGTCGCTGAACCCGGACAGGACGGGCGCCTGCTCGGGGGTCAGGTTGTAGGCGACCGTCTGCTCGATGACGCCGAGCTCCTCGCCGGGGTCGCTCGCGTAGGGCCGGGTCAGGTCGCGGACGATGGTCCGCTTCCAGGGACCGTTGCCCTGCCAGACCAGGCGGCTGGTCCCGACCACGTCGGGCGCTCCGTAGCGGGCGAGCATCAGCCGCGCGGCCAGGCGCGATTTCTCCGACCAGCCGGAGGACACTTTCTCCGCCAAGGCGCGCCGGCGCTCGGCGTCCATGGTGGATTCCCCGGCCGCCGACTTGACGGCGGGCACGCAGGCCGCCGAGGACCACATCAGCGCCGCGACGATCGCGAACATCGATTTGTTGCTCATGTTCAAAGTGTAGCCGCCTTCCGAGCCTCTCGCCCTCAAAAAACCGTCAAATTTTCAGAGAAAAATCACCCGGGGCCGGGTTGATATAGGTCAATCCCGTCCGACGGGAGTCGTGCTAGAATGGGCCATGGTCAACATCAAACACGCCAAGCTCAAAGCCTGGGTCGATGAAGTCGCCCAGATCTGCACTCCGGACGCCGTCGTATGGGTGGATGGCTCCGAAGCCGAGAAGAAGCGTCTCGAGAAGCGCGGCGTCGCCCGCGGCCAGCTGATCCCGCTCGACCAGGAGAAGTATCCCGGCAGCTTCTACAGCCGCTCGAACCCCAACGACGTGGCGCGGACCGAGAACCTCACCTTCATCTGCACCAAGGACAAGGACGCGGTCGGCCCGACCAACAACTGGATGTCGCCTGAGGAGGGCTACCGCAAGGCGCGCGAGATCCTGAAGGGCTCGATGGTCGGCCACACGCTCTACGTGATCCCCTTCTCGATGGGGCCCGTCGGCTCCCCCTTCTCGAAGATCGGCGTCGAGCTCACCGACTCGATCTACGTCGTGCTGAACATGCGCATCATGACGCGCATCGGACAGGCGGTTCTCGAGGAGCTCGGAACGGACGGGGAATTCGTGAAGTGCCTCCACTCGAAGGCCGACCTCGACGTCAACAAGCGCATGATCCTCCATTTCCCGGAGGACAACACGATCTGGTCCGTGGGCTCCGCCTACGGCGGCAACGCGCTGCTCGGCAAGAAGTGCCTCGCGCTGCGCATCGCCTCGTGGCAGGCGCGCAAGGAAGGCTGGCTGGCCGAGCACATGCTCATCCTCGGCGTGGAGAGAAACGGTAAAACGGAATACGTCGTAGCCGCCTTCCCCTCTGCGTGTGGAAAGACGAATTTGGCCATGATCATTCCTCCCGAAGGGTTAAAAGGGAAGGGCTTCAAGATCTGGACCGTCGGCGACGACATCGCCTGGCTGCGCGTCGGCCTCGACGGCCGCCTGTGGGCCTGCAACCCGGAGGCCGGCTTCTTCGGCGTGGCACCCGGGACCAACTCCAAGACCAACCCGAACGCGATCAAGACGATGCAGAAGGACACGATCTTCACGAACGTGCTCCTCGGCGACGACTTGACCGTGTGGTGGGAGGACGGCGAAGGCGCGCCCCCCGCGTCCGGCACCAACTGGGAGGGCAAGCCCTGGAAGCCCGACTTCAAGGACAAGAACGGCAAGCCCCTCCTCGGCGCGCACCCGAACAGCCGCTTCACGACCCCCGCGGGCCAGTGCCCGACGATCTCCCCCAAATGGGAAGACCCGAAGGGCGTTCCGATCTCGGCCGTCATCTTCGGCGGCCGTAGAGAGCGCCTGGCGCCTCTCGTGTTCGAGGCTCTCGACTGGAACCACGGCGTCTATCTCGGCGCGACCGTCGCCTCGGAGCGCACCGCCGCGGCCGAGGGCGCGGTCGGAGAGATCCGCCGCGACCCGATGGCCATGCTGCCGTTCTGCGGCTACAACATGGGCGAGTACTTCGGCCACTGGATCGAGATGGGCAAGAAGATCCCGCATCCGCCCAAGATCTTCCACGTGAACTGGTTCCGCAAGGACGCGAAGGGCAAGTTCCTGTGGCCCGGCTACGGCGAGAACCTGCGCGTGCTCGAGTGGATCCTCGCCCGGGCCGCGGGCACCGGCAAGGCCGACAAGACACCCATCGGCTACCTGCCGACGGCCGACGCGCTCGACCTGACCGGCCTCAACCTTCCGGACGGCGCGCTGGACCAGCTCCTGTCGGTCAAGCCCGAGGAGTGGAGCGCCGAGCTCGGCGGGGTGAAGACCTTCTTCGAGAAGTTCGGCGACAAGCTCCCCAAGGCGCTCTGGGACCAGTTCAACGCGCTGAAGGACCGGCTCAAGACGAAGGTCGCGGCTTAAGACTTCGCGATCGTCCCCGTGCTATGGCCGCTTCCACCTCGGAAGCGGCCATAGTTTTCAGGCGATCACGCCGGCGCCTCGGCACCTTACCCACCCAAGCCGCGATCTTCGCTCCGCTCGGCCTTCCACTCAGCCGTGGAAACCATCCGCCCGTTCAGCCATAGCCGCCTCGGACGCGCCCGCTGCCTCAGCCAATGCCCCTGAGGCCGCCCCATCTCCGCCCTCTTCTCCAATTCCTCGAGGCCCATGGCCGACGTCGGCAGCAGATGAAGCTCGAAGCCCATCGCGGCGTATACCTTGGTCCAAGTGCTGAGCAGGCAATCCGCCCCCGATTCGACGCGGGAAACCTGGGACTGAGTCAGTCCGGCCTTCTGAGCGAGCTCGAGCTGCGTGAACCGGAGCCGGCACCGGAGATATTGGAACATCCGCTCCGACGGCCAGCTCCGCAATTCGACCGGCGTCGTCTCCCCCGCCTCGAGCAGGAGTTCGACGGGTTCGGGCCCCATCGAACATTTAACGCTCTCCAAGATCGCGGCCACGTCCTCGCCATTCGTCTCCATTGATTCCCTCCCTGCGATGGGTACCTTCGTAGTGGCGGGCGCCATCGGATCGGAGCGATATCCCCCCGCACGACGGGCCCCTACTACATACGATCGAGCCCCCGGAAAAGTTGCACGATCACCCTTGCCGCAGTCGAGGATTTCGTTTATATTCATGGACCAATGCCCGAACTCGACATCGTCTACTTCCTCGCCGAGCTCCTCGCCATCCTCCTCAGCGCCAAGCTGTTCGGCGAGCTCGCCGAGCGCCTGGGGCAGCCCGCCGTCCTCGGCGAGTTGATCGGCGGCGTCGTGCTCGGCACGGGCGTCTTCACCTTCTTCCATCTCAACGACCCCGCCCTCGCCCTGATGTCCGAGGTCGGCGTCATCCTCCTCCTGTTCGAGACCGGCATCAACAGCGACCTGGGAAGGCTGCTCAAGGCCGGCCCGACCGCCTCCGCCGTCGCCGCGGTCGGCGTCGTCGTCCCGTTCACGCTCGGCTGGGGCCTGATGACCGCGCTCGGAAGAGGCGGCATGGAGGCGGTCTTCGTCGGCGCGGCTCTGACCGCGACCAGCGTCGGCATCACCGCGCGCGTGCTCTCCGACATGGGCAAGCTGCACCTGCCCGAGGCGCAGATCGTCCTCGGCGCCGCGGTGATCGACGACGTGCTGGGCATCGTCATCCTCTCGGCGGTGCAGGGGATCGCCGTCTCCGGCTCCCTGCAGTGGACCGGGGTGGCCCGGACGATCGCGCTGTCGGCGGGCTTCCTCGCCGCGGCGCTGTGGCTCGGGCCCCACCTCTCGAACGCGCTGGTCAAGGTCGTCCACCGCATGCGCGTGCGCGGCGTCCTCGTCGGCGCGGCGGTGTGCTTCGCCTTCGCGATGGCCCTCGCGGCGCATGCCCTGGGGACCGCGATGATCGTCGGCGCCTTCACGGCGGGCATCCTGCTCGCCCGCACCGACAAGAAGGAGGACATCGACGAGACGATCCGGCCGGTCGTGGACGTCTTCGCGCCCGTGTTCTTCGTCATGGTCGGCGCCAAGGTCGACCTCGACTTCTTCAACCCGTTCGACGCCGGGAACCGGGCCTCGCTCGCTCTCGCCGCGCTGCTGATCGTCGCGGCCGTCGCCGGAAAGGTGGTCAGCGCGCTCGCCGTCCGAGGCCGCGGCCTCAACCGCTGGGCCGTCGGCGTGGGCATGATCCCGCGCGGCGAGGTCGGACTCATCTTCGCGCAGATCGGGTTCACCGCGGGCCTGCTCGACCCCGCCCTCTACGCCGCGGTCGTCGCGATGGTGATCGTCACCACCTTCGTCGCCCCGCCCCTGCTGAAGAAGTCGCTCGCCTAGGCGCCGGGCACGGGGCGCGTCATCGCGCTGAGCTTGACGCCCGGCGCGGCCTCGACGACGGCCGCGGTGCGGAACGCCATCCTCTCCCAGAACGGCGCGGCGCTCGGGCCGCAGATCACGTGCGCCGAGGGCACGCCCGCTTTTTTGAGCTCCGCGAAGAAGGTCCGCAGCAGCGCCGCGCCCGTGCCGAAGCCGCGGTGGTCGGCCGAGACGTTCATGTGCAGATGCGCGGGATGCTCGGTCCACAGGCTCAGGCGGACGGCCTGCGGGAAGAACTCCCGAGAGTCGGGCTGGGGCTGGAACACGCGGCGGCGCTCTTTCTCGAAGGACAAGGTGTCCGGGCAGCCGGTGAGGTAGCCGATCACCTTCTTGTCGACGACCGCGACCCAGGTCCAGTCCGGCCGAAGCTCGCGGTAGGGGCCGATCCAGTGCTCGCCGAACGCCTCGCGCTCGTCGTCGTCGACGGGGCGGCCCTGCCGCCCGGTGTCCGCGCACAGGTCCTTGATCGCCACCCAATCGGGCGGGCCCGCGCGGCGGATCGTCGGGGTCATCATCGCGGGAAGAGCTTCTCGACGATGAAGGCCGGCCCCACCAGCGCGTGCGCCAGGTTGTCGAGCAGGGCGGGGCGGTTCTTCTCGTGGACCGCGTGGCCGTAGATCTGGAACAGCCAGCCGGCGACGAACGCCGCGAGCGCGGCCCGCAGCGGCGTGAACGCGCCGACGGCCGCGCACAGGGCGATGAAGGCCGTCATGATCCAGCCGATGCGCCGCCCCCACAGGAAATACACCGGCAGGACCAAGGCGGCGAGCGGGAAGAGCGAGCCGATCTGAGTCCACCGCACGATCGCGAACACGATGAGCGGGATGCCGATCATGTGCGACCGCCGGTTCCCCTCGGTCCGGTGGGACGCGGCGTAATCGGCCGAGAGGCGGGCGTAGTCGAGCATCGCTAGGCGCAGGCCGCCAAGGTCTTCTCGAGGCTGGTCTCGAGCCCTTTGGCCGCCGACGGGTCCTTGATGCCCCCGAGGTTGATGCGCACGTTCTCCGCCGCGCACTGCGCGGCGGCCTTGAGCAGGTGGATCGCGCAGTTGATGTCGGAGACGACCGCCGGCCCGGCCAAAGGCGCCGCCTGCTTGGCGACGGCGAGAGCCCCCGCCGCGATCTGGGCCGTCCTCAGCGGCACCTCCGCCGCGTGCACCAGCGCCGCCTGCATCTTCGCGGGCCGCGACGCGTCATCCTTCGGCAGCGACATCGCCCCCATGAACAGGTCGAAGGCCGCCGCGTCGTCCGCCGCGAGCTTGTCGAAGGTGGCGCGCATCTCGCCCAGAGTCTTATGCGCGGCCGTCAGCGCCGGCCGCTTGGCCTCGTCGAGCTTCTTCGACTTCAAGGTGATGCCGATCGCCATCTCGCCCAGGCCGCAGCCCATGGCGCCGGAGACCGCCGCCGCCGAGCCGCCGCCGGGGGTGGCGTCGGTGTTGGAGAGGGCCTCCGCGACGAGCCGGCCCGCCGACATCCAGTCCGTCGCCCCGCCCAAGGCGCCGACGGCCTCCAGGCGGTTCTCGAGGATTTGGACGTCTGGGTTAAAATTCTCGAGCTGGAGCGTCTCGATCGCGAAATCCACCAAAGCCTGCCGCGGAAGGAGCCCGACGATCTCGGTGGTCTTGATCCGGGCCTTGTGCTCGTCGGCCAAGGTCATCGCCGTGCCGAGCACCTTCGCCATCGAGCTCTTCTTGTAGTCGGTCAGGACCGTCGATATCTGCACCTGCTTGCGCGCCGCGAGGTCGATCTCCTTGCCGCGGACGGCGGGGAGCCCCCCTCCGGAGGCGCGCAGGCGCTTGGCGATGTCCTTGCCCGCGGCCATGTCGTGCGTGTCGAGGTTGAGGTTGAAGTTCACGATCTGCTGGCGCGCCCCGACCGCGACGGCGCCGGCCGTCGGATGGATGGCGTTGGGCCCGAAGTCGGGCGTGCGCGTCTCGTCCTTGCCGATGAGGTCCTTGAGGCCCTCGAACTGGCCCTTGCGCACGTTGGCCAGGTCCTTGCGCTCCGGCCGCCGGGCGGCGTGGTCATAGAGGTAGGTGGGGATCTTCAGCTCCCCGCCGACGCGCGCCGCCAGCTTCTCGGCGAGCTTGACGCAGTCCTCGATCGTCACGCCGGCGACCGGGATGAACGGGATCACGTCGACCGCCCCCATGCGGGGATGCTCGCCCTTGTGGGTGTTGAGGTCGATGAGCTCCATCGCGGTCTTGGCCACGCGGAAGCACGCCTCGACGCACGCGTCCGGCGCGCCGACGAAGGACAGGACGCAGCGGTGATGGTCCGCGTCCGTCTCCACGTCGAGTATGGTGACCCCGGCCGACTTCGCCGCGTCCACGACCTTCTGCACCTTCGCCTTATCGCGGCCTTCCGAGAAATTAGGGACGCATTCGACAAGCTTCATATATGCTCCTTGGCTGATTCGCGCTGCTTGGTGACAGACTTACCACTATTTTCACTTTCCAGAGAAAGTGAAAATAGTGGTAAGTCTGTCACCGTCTAAGATTTGAGGACCAACGTCTTGTGTTCGGTGAAATCGTCCATGGCGTAGCGGACGCCTTCGCGGCCGATGCCGGAGTCCTTCATGCCGCCGTAGGGCATGGCGTCGGAGCGGAAGGTCGGGATGTCGTTGACGATGAGGCCGCCGACGGGGAGGCGGTCGAAGGCGCGCTGGACGAAGGCGAGGTCGTTGGTGAAGATGCCGGCCTGGAGGCCGAAGCGGGTGTTCGCCATGCGCTCCAGGGCCTCCTCGCGGCTGCCCACGGCGTCCAAAGTCGCGACGGGGCCGAAGGCCTCCTCGCAGGACAGCTTGCAGTCGGCGGGCACGCCTTCCAGAAGGGACGGCGGTATGACCTTGCCCAGACGGGGGCCGCCGGTCCAGAGCTTGGCGCCCTTGGCGACGGCCTCCTTGAGCCACTCCTCGACGCGGATGGCGGTCTTCTCGTCGATGAGAGGGCCGATGTCGGTCTTCTCGTCGGCGGGATCGCCGATGACGAGGAGCTTGATGTTCTCGACGAGCAGGCGGCGGAACTCGGCGTGGACCTCCTTCTCGACGAAGATGCGCTGCACCGAGATGCAGACCTGGCCGGAGTAGTAGAAGGCCCCCCACGCGCAGCGCGCGGCCGCCCAGGGGAGGTCGGCGTCCTTGCCCACGAACACCGCGGCGTTGCCCCCGAGCTCGAGGCAGGCGTGGGCCTTCACGGCGAGCGTCTTGAGCTTCCAGCCCACGGGCACCGAGCCGGTGAAGGAGAAGATGCGGAAGCGCTCGTCGCGGACGAGGGCCTCGGCGGCGGGCAGCGGGCCGCCCACGACGATGGCGGCCTCGGCGGGCCAGCCGGCGTCGACGAGCAGGCCGATCAGCTTCTCCGCCGTCTTGGGGCAGCGGGGATCGGGCTTGAGCACGAAGGGCAGGCCGACGGCGACGGCGGGGGCCACCTTGTGCGCGACGAGGTTCAAGGGGAAGTTGAAGGGCGTGATGAACATCGCGGGGCCGCGCGGCACGCGCTTGACCACGGCGTAGCGTCCCTCGGAGGCGGCGTCCAGGTCCAGGGGAAGCATCTCGCCGACGACACGGCGAGCCTCCTCGCCGGCCCAGCGCAAGGTGAAGACGGCGCGGCCGGCCTCGCGGCGGGCCTCCTTGAGGGGCTTGCCCACCTCGGAGCAGATCAGGCGGGCGAAATCCTCGGCCTGGGCCTCGAGCGCCTCGGCGGCCTTGATCAGGATCTTGGCGCGGGCGTGGGCGGGCAAAGCCGCCTTGCCCGCCGCGGCGGCGCAGCGGGCGGCGACGGCGGCCGCGGACTTCTCGTCGGTCAGCTCAACTCGAACCATGTCAGCCATGTTTTTATGTCCCTGAAGTCCTTCGCCAGATGATCCGGCTTCGAATCCTTGAGCGCCTTCCAGTCGGCGTAGCCGGTGCCGACGCCGACGGTCTTGTAGCCCGCCTTCTTGCCGGCGAGCACGTCGAAAGGGGTGTCGCCGATGACATATACATCTTTTGGGGTGAAGTCGGCGTGAGCCAGTTTTTTCGCGCGCGCGACGGCTTTTTTCAGGAGCGTGTGACGATGGAACGCGTCCGAGCCGTAGCCGCCGAACAGGAAGTAGGCGTTGAAGCCCGAAGGCTCCAGCTTGATGCGGGCGCCCTTCTCCATGTTGCCCGTGCCGAGGCCGAGGAGGACGCGCTTGTCGCGGCTGAGATGCTTGAGGAGCACCTTCAGCCCCGGCGGGATGTGGTAGGTCCGGCTGCGGATCGCGGATTTGACGTAGTACGGCAGGAAATGGAGGTACTCCTGATGGAGCCGCTCGACGGCCGCGGGGGTCGGCTTCCGGCCCGTGGCGAACCGGTAGGTCTGGGCGAAGTTATAGAGGTCGGTCCGGCCGGCCAACGACAGCTCCGAGCAGGCGTGCTTCACGCCGTAAAGCTTCAACGCCGCGCGGTTGAGCGCCTTGCGCCCGGCGCCGCCGCCGCGGATCAAAGTCCCGTCGATGTCAAAAAGAAGGACCTTCATTCTTCTATATCGCCTTCCACGCGATCTCGCCGCGCTTCATGACCCAGCGCGTCTTGGGCGCGCCGAACCAGTAGGCCAGCTCGCGGTGGTCCTCGGCGTCGAAGCAGGCGATGTCGGCGGCCTTGCCCGGCTCGAGGGAGCCGTGGGTCGCCCCAAGGCCCAGGGCGTGCGCGCCGTTGATGGTCGCCGACACGAGCGCCTCCGCCGGGCTCATCTTCATCTGCGTGCAGGCGATGGAGACGATCATGCGCATATCGTGGCAAGGACACGTTCCCGGGTTAAAATCGGTGGCCAGCGCCACGGCCGCCCCGAGGTCGAGGAGGCGGCGGGCGGGCGGATAGGGCTTGCCGAGGAAGTAGTTCGAGCCGGGCACGAGGCAGGCGACGGTCCCGGAGGCCGAGAGCGCGGGGATGTCCTCCTCGGTGGCGCAGTCGAGGTGGTCGGCGGTGACGGCGCCGAGCTTGAGCGCGGCGCCCAGGCTGCCCATGCGCGAGAGCTGCTCGGCGTGGACCTTGAGCTTGAGGCCCGCCTTGGCTCCCGCCGCGGCGATCGCGCGCAGGTCGTCGAGGTCGAAGTAGCCCTGCTCGCAGAACAGGTCCACGAAGGCGGCGAGCTTCTCCTCCGCGACGCGCGGGATCATCGTCGCGCAGACGCGCTCGACGAACTCGGCCTTGCGTCCCTTGTACTCGGGAGGCACGGCGTGCGCGCCGAGGAAGGTCGGCACGATCTCGAGCGGCCCGCGCGAGGAGACGGTGCGCATCACGCGCAGCAGCTTGAGCTCGTTGTCGAGGTCGAGGCCGTAGCCGGACTTGGCCTCGATCGTCGTCGTGCCGGAGGAGACGAAGTCGAGGGCGCGCATGCGCAGGCCCGCCGTCAGGTCCGCCTCCTTCGAGCCGCGCACCCCGTTGACGGTGGACAGTATGCCGCCGCCCTTCTGGGCGAGCTCGGCGTAGGTCTTCCCGGCGATGCGGCCCTCGAAATCGTCGAGGCGGGGCGCGGCGAAGACGGGATGCGTGTGCGCGTCGACGAAGCCGGGCAGCAGCACACGGCCCTCGGCGCTCAGGATCTTGGCGCCCTTGGCCGCGGGGTTGGTCAGGACCACCGGCTTGGGCCCGGCCGCGATGATCTTCCCCTGGTCGATGAGCACCGCGCCGTCGCGCAGCAGGCCGAGGGTGCCCTTGTCCTTGCCCGCGCGCGGCCCATCGGGACCCGCCATGGTCAGGATCTCGGAGGCATTGAGGATGAGGGTCGCCACGGCGTTATTCTACGAAATGCGCCCCTGGCGCGGCGCTCCTCCGGCGGTTATACTGGGCCCGGAACGCCCCGCCCATGTCCCGACGCCTCCTGGCCCTCCTCCTCGCCCTCTCCGCGCCCTCCTGGGCCGCGGAGACCAAGGCGCCGTCGCCGTCCAAGGCCATCACCTCCGTCGTCCGCTTCTCGGCGCCGAAGGGCTGGCGGCCCGAGGAGTACAGCAACGGCGCCGACCCCGTCTTCGCCTTCGTCTCGGGCGAGGACCGGATCGTCGTCCGGACCTTCGGCGGCCCAGGCAGCGCCTACGCCGACCCCGCCGCATTCCTCACCGGCGCCTCCGCCTCGACCATGGGCCGCCCGCCGGAGAAGGCCGGGGAGGCGACCGTCGCCGGCCACCGGACGACCCTCTACCGGCGCGGCTTCCCGGTCAATCTGGGAGACCCGCACATCCCCTCCGGCCGCCAGCAGGTGCTGGGCCGGGAGGTCTTCGTGGTCCTGCCCCCGCGGAAAGGCCGTTTCGCCGTGCTGTCGTACGCCCGGGAGTCCCCGGCCCCCGACCTGGAACGCGCCGGGGAGAAGGCCTGGGAGGCGTTCCTAAAGACCGTGAAATCGCCCGGCCGGAAGACCTAGCCCGAAGGACCCGAGGGCCCTGGGCGGGACCGGCCGCCGTCCGTACACTGTACTAGAGGAATGAAACGAAGCCTTCTGACGGCCCTTCTCCTGGCGGCCGCCGCGCTCGACGCGGCGGCCCAGCGCGTCACGCTCGAAGTCCCCCTGTCCCCCCGCCCCAGCCTGTCCGCCCCGGCGGCGACGATCTCCCCTCTCGCGCAGAGCTTCCCGCTCGCCCTGAGCCCCTGGGCCCCCGGCCTGACGGCCGCGGCGATCCAGGTCCCTCACAACGCGGTCCCGATCCCCTCTCCGACCATGGCCCCGGTGAAGGCGGCCGCCGTTCTGCCCGCTTTGCCCGCCGCCCTCGCCCCCAAGGCCCTCGCGGCCGCCAGGCCGCTCGTCCATCCCGGCGCGAAGGTCATCGACGCATTGCGCGAGCACGGCGCGGAATCGGGCAAGATCGCGGACCTGAAGGGCGAAGCCGGAGCCGGCGCGCTGGAGCGGAACTTCATGTCCGCGGCCGCCCTCGGCGACGAGCCCGTCGTGCCGCCCCCGGGCGACGGCCCCAAGTCCCTCCCCGCCGCGGACTCCCGTCCTCTGCTGACGCGGATGCTCGAGCGCGTGCGCCTCGACGACCGCGGCCGCCCGGACGAGAAGAAGGCCCTCGAGGACTCCTTCAAGCGACTGCTCGACACCCCGACCGGCCGCCGCTACGCCGAGGAGTTCCTCGCCGAGGGCCTGACCGCGGTCGTGCACTTCGACGATTTCCCCGACTCCCAGCTCTACCTCGTCGACGGCCGCAAGCGCTTCTACGCCGCCCAGGCCTACACCGACTGGCGCCAGGAGGGCTACGCCGAGATCCGCCTCAACCGCCATTACGTCGACGGCGACCCCGACTTCATGCGCGAGTCCCTGCCCTCGATCATCGGCCACGAGCTCCTCGGCCACGGCCTCTGGTACGGCCGCGCCGCCAAGGAGAACCTCTACCTCGCGTTCCACTACCACGAGCTCAACGAGACCCTGGCCCGCCTCGTCGGCTGGGCGATCGACCACGAGCTCGACGGGCGCTTCGAGGAGGCCGGCGCCTGGAACTACCTCTCCGACCCCGCGCATTACCTGTCGAACCTGAAGATGCGCCTCCCCTACTACGCGGTGACCTTCGGCCGGGAGGAGATGGCGAACCCGCTGGCGACCTTGCGCGCGCGCCTGGCCGCCGCCGGGCAGGAGGTCGAACGCGCCAAGCGC
This sequence comes from Elusimicrobiota bacterium, assembly GCA_016191335.1. Taxonomy (GTDB): domain Bacteria; phylum Elusimicrobiota; class Elusimicrobia; order UBA1565; family UBA9628; genus GWA2-66-18. Next base: position 32,483 of record JACPOW010000035.1, read on the forward strand.
AACCTCGCGTCCCAGAAGACATGGCCTCCCGTGCTCGCTCATTTCATCGAGCATCACGGGATCCCCGCGCATCGCTTCACTTTGCTGCGCGAGGAGATGGCCGACCTGGAGGCGCACTATCAGAACGAGGTCGTCAACGCCGAGTCCATCGTGCGCGAGGTCTCCGGCCTGATGGAGCGGATCGAGGCCGAGCCCGACCACGCCTCGGAGATCTACCTGAAGGAAGCCTCGGCGCACCCGTTCTTCGAGCGTCTCTCGGCCGACACCGCGCGCCTGGGCGCCGCCCTCGGGAAGATGGCGAAAGCCGCTCCGCCCGCTCCGCCGCGTCCCTCCCCTCCTCGCCCCGCGGACCAGCTCTCATGGGACCAGCTGTCCGCCATGTACACCGACGACCTCGCCCAGGACAGGACGCGCTCCCACCCGCACTGGCGCTGAGCCGGCCGCGTCAGGCTTTCGGGACCGCCGGGGCCTTCGGCCGGAAGACGAGCGCCGCCGCGGCGCCGAGCAGGAAGCCCGCGCCCGTCCCCGCCAGCACCAGCTTCTGGTAGACCGCGATGCCCCACTCGACCGCCGGCTTGCAGGTGACGCCGAGCTCGACGGGAGGGTTGTAATACCAGGCGATCAGCCGGGGGCCGAACCAGGCGACGGCGGCCGTCACGACCAGGCCGCCGGCGAAGATGAGAGTGAACGCCCGCCTCACCGGAAGTTCTTGAACTGCAGGTCGAGGTCGAACTTGCCGGCCTTGAGCACGCTCATCGCGGACTGGAGCTCGTCCTTGGACTTGCTCGTCACGCGCAGCTGGCCGTCCTGGATCTGGGCGTTGACCTTGAGCTTGTTCTCCTTGATCGCGGCCTGCATCAGCTTGGCCTTGTCCGTCGGGATGCCGGACTGGATGGTCACGTCGATGCGCGAGGTCTGGCCGAGGGCCGCCTCGGGCTTGCTCTTGGTCAGGTTCTTGATGGGAAGGCCGCGCTTGGCCATCCGGGTGAGCAGGACGTCGTAGACCTGCTCGACCTTGAACTCGTCCACCGCGCGGATGATCATCTTCTTTTCCTTCGTGTTGAGCTCGATCGTCGCGTTGGCGGCCTTCAGGTCGAACCGGTTCTGGATCTCCTTGATCGCCACGGCGATCACCTCGGACACCAGGTTCAGATCCACGTCGGACACGCAGTCGAAGGAATAGTCGCTGGCCATATCTACCTCGCCATAGGGATTTTGAGAGATCGGTGCTTGCGCGCGAACGCCTTGGCCTGCGGATAGCCGGCGTCGAAGTGACGGACCACGCCGAGGCCGGGGTCGTTGGTGAGCACGCGCTCGAGGCGCGCGCCCATCGCTTTCGTCCCGTCGGCCACGGTGACCTGGCCCGCGTGCAGCGAGTAGCCCATGCCGACGCCGCCGCCGTGGTGGAAGCTCACCCACGAGGCGCCGGAGGCGGTGTTGAGCAAGGCGTTGAGGATGGGCCAGTCGGCGACCGCGTCGGAGCCGTCGCGCATGGCCTCGGTCTCGCGGTTGGGCGACGCCACCGAGCCGCAGTCGAGATGGTCGCGGCCGATCACGATGGGCGCTCCGACCTTCTTCTTCTTGACGAGCCAGTTCAGGCGCGCGCCCATCTCGGCGCGCTCGCCGTAGCCGAGCCAGCAGATGCGCGCGGGCAGGCCTTGAAACGCCACTTTCTGGCCGGCGAGCTCGATCCAGCGCTTGAGGGCCTCGTTCTTCGGGAAGGCGGCCAGGACCTCGCGGTCGGTGGTGCGGATGTCCCCGGGGTCGCCGGAGAGCGCCGCCCAGCGGAACGGCCCCTTGCCCTCGCAGAACAGCGGGCGGATGTACTCGGGAACGAAGCCGGGGATGTCGAAAGCGTTCTTGACGCCCGCCTCGACGGCGCGGGCGCGGATGTTGTTGCCATAATCGAAAGTGGTGGCTCCCTGCTTGCGCAGGGCCAACATCCCTTCGACGTGGCGCCCCATCGACGCGATGGATTTCTTGATGTAATCCTTCGGGTCGCTCTTCCTCAGCCGGGCGGCCGCGCTGACGTCGTAGCCCCGCGGAATGTAGCCGTACAAGGGATCGTGAGCGGACGTCTGGTCCGTCAGAATGTCGACGGCAAAACGCCGTTTCGCGAGCTCGGGAATGATGTCCGCCGCATTGCCCAGAAGCCCGACCGACAAGGCCTCTCCCTTCTCCTTGGCACGCGTCACGCGCGCGAGCGCCGCGTCGAGGCTCTCCTCGACGACGTCGAGATATTTCGTCTTCAGCCGGAAGCGGAGCCGCGTCGGGTCCACCTCGATGCCGAGGAACGCCGCCCCGTTCATCGTGGCCGCGAGAGGCTGCGCGCCTCCCATGCCGCCGAGGCCCGCCGTCACCACGGTGCGGCCGCTCAGGCTGCCGCCGAAGCGCTGGCGCCCCGCCTCCGCGAAGGTCTCGTAGGTGCCCTGCAGGATTCCCTGCGTGCCGATGTAGATCCAGGAGCCGGCCGTCATCTGGCCGTACATCATGAGCCCCTTCTTGTCGAGCTCGTCGAAATGGTCCCAGTTCGCCCACTTGCCGACGAGGTTGGAGTTGGCGATGAGCACGCGCGGGGCCTGGTCGTGGGTCTTGAACACGGCGACGGGCTTGCCGGACTGCACGAGCAAGGTCTCGTCGTCCTCGAGGACCTTGAGCGACCTCACGATCGCGTCGAAGCACGCCCAGTTGCGCGCCGCCTTGCCCCGGCCGCCGTACACGACCAGGTCCTGCGGCCGCTCGGCCACCTCGGGGTCGAGGTTGTTCATCAGCATGCGCAGGGCCGCCTCCTGCTGCCACCCCTTGCAGGTCATCTTGCTTCCGCGCGCCGCTCGAATGGTTCTCATAAGAAAGAATTCAACGAATTTGCGTGCCTGACCCCCTATTCATCAAAGGCGCCGGACAGCACCAGCTCCCTGGCCGTCTCCAATTTACCCGAAAGCACCTCATCCCCGCGGGACGCTTTGACTTTCGAGCGCAGGACGGCGAGGCCGGCCTCCACGCCCTTGCCCGACTTCAGCGGGCGGTGGAACTCGATGGCCTGGGCGGCGCAGACGAGCTCGATGGCGACGACCTGCGCGGCGTTCCAGACGACCTTCTTGAACTTGAGGGCGGACCACATGCCCATGGAGACGAAATCCTCCTTGTTGGCGGAGGTCGGGACCGAGTCGGCCGAGGCCGGGTGCGCCAGGGCCTTGTTCTCGGAGGCGAGCGCGGCCGCGGCGTACTGGGCGATCATGAAGCCGGACTCGACGCCCGGGTCCGCGGCGAGGAAGGGCTTCAGACGCGGCGCGGCGCCGGCGGTGACCTGGAAGGTGCGGCGCTCGGAGATGTTGGCCAGCGCGGCGAGCGCTCCGGCCGCCGAGTCGAAAGCGAATGAGAGGGCTTGTCCGTGAAAGTTCCCCCCGGAGATGACGCGGCCTCCGGAGACGAGAGGGTTGTCGGTGACCGAGCCGAGCTCGACCTGCACGACGCGCCGGGCCTCGACGAGGCGGTCCCAGACCGCGCCGTGCACCTGCGGCGCGCAGCGCAAAGAGTAGGAGTCCTGGACGCGCGGGTCGTCGACGACATGCGATCTCCGGATCTCGGAGCCGGCCAGAAGACGACGCAAAGAACGCGCGGCTGCTATTTGACCGGGATGCGGCTTCAGCATCTGGATCGCCTCGTCGTACGGAGAGGGCGTGCCGGTCAGGGCGTCCAGGGAGGCGGCGCAGGCCAGATTGGAGGCGCGATAAACGCGCTCCGCGGCCAACAGAGCGAGACCGCCGACGGACTGCATGGCCTGGGTGCCGTTCAGAAGAGCCAATCCTTCTTTCGCGGAAAGAACGAAGGGCTTGAGACCGGCGGATTTCAACGCCTTCGCGGCGGGGACGACACGGCCGCGGAAGAGGACGCAGCCTTCTCCGATCACGGCTAAAGCCATGTGAGCTTGCGGAGCCAGGTCGCCGCTGGCGCCGACGGAGCCGCGGCTCGGGATCAGCGGGACGATGCCGGCCTCCAACATGCGGGCCAGATGGCGCACCAGCGCCGGACGCACGCCCGAGAAGCCGCGAGCCAGTTCGTTGACGCGCAGGAAGAGGATCGACCGCGCCTCGAGAGCCTCGAGGGGCGCGCCGACGCCGCAGGCGTGGGACAGCACCAGGTTGCGCTGGACCTGCGCGAGCCTTTCCGTCGAGATCCGGGTGGAGGCCAGTTCGCCGAAGCCCGTGTTGACCCCGTAGATCGTCCCCCCCGCCGCCATCGCGGTCTCGAGCACGCGGCGGGAGGCCGCCACGCGCTTCAGGGCCGACGACGGGAGCACCGTCTTCCGGCCGTCCACGGCGACGGAGGCGAGGGCCTCGAGCGTGAGGGGCGAGCCGAGCTTAAACGAGTTCGAGGGCAACGGCCACGGCCTCCCCGCCGCCGAGGCAGATGCCGGCGACGCCGCGCTTGCCGCCCCGGACCTTGAGCGCGTTGATCAAGGTGACGAGGATGCGCGCGCCCGAGGCGCCGAGCGGATGCCCCAGCGCGACCGCGCCGCCGTGCACGTTGATCTTCTCGTGAGGGAGGTTGCCGAGCTTGGCCACGGCCAAGGTGACGACGGCGAACGCCTCGTTGACCTCGAAAAGATCGACCTGGTCCACGGTCCAGCCGACCTTGGTCAGGAGCTTGGCGACGGCTCCGGCCGGCGCGGTGGTGAACCACTTCGGCTCCTGGGAGTGGGTCGCCCAGCCGACGATGCGCGCGAGCGGCTTCTTGCCGGCCGCGCCCTTGGCCGACGACAGCACCAGCGCCGCGGCGCCGTCGTTGAGCTTGGAGGCGTTGGCGGCGGTGATGGTGCCGTCCTTCTGGAAGGCCGGCCGCAGCTTGCCGATCTTGTCGAGCTTGGCGCGGCCCGGCTCCTCGTCGAGCTCGATGCCGTCGACGGAGACGATCTCGTTCTTGAAATAACCTTTGGCGACGGCTTCCGCCGCGCGCTCGTAGGAGCGGACCGCCCACGCGTCCTGCATCTCGCGCGTGAGGCCGTGCTCCTTGGCGCACAGCTCGCCGCAGTCGCCCATGTGCACGCCGTCGTAGGGGTCCATCAGGCCGTCGCGCAGGACCGCGTCGAGGAGCTTGGCGTCGCCGTAGCGGTAGCCGGAGCGGGCCTTGTCGAGGAGGTAGGGCGCCTTCGACATGGACTCCATGCCGCCGGCGAGGGCGTACTCGTGCTCGCCGAGGGCGATTGACTGAGATGCCAGCATCACGGCTTTCATACCCGAGCCGCAGACCTTGTTGACCGTGGTAGCACCCACGGAGACCGGGATGCCGGCCCCGATCGAGGCCATGCGCGCGGGGGCCTGGCCGATGCCGGCGGGGATCACGCAGCCGAGCACGACCTCGCCGAGCTCGTCGGCCTTGACGCCGGACTTGGCGACCGCGTCGGCGGCGGCCTTGGCGGCCAGCTGCGGAGCGGTGTGGTTGGCGAACACGCCGTTGATGGACCCGATGGCGGTTCGGGAGGCGGAGAGGACGAGGATGTCGTTCATGAGGGACTCCTTACGAGTAGTAGACGAAGCGGGCGGCGATGCCGCAGATCACGGAGACGGCCGCGCCCATGTAGAAGGTGAAGGCGGTCAGGTCGAACAGGCGGCGGCGGCGCAGGAAGAACATCACCCCCAGCCAGCCCGCCGCGAGCAGCCCGGCCCCCAGAGGGGTCGGGAACAGGAAGCACAGCGCCAGCACGAGGCGCTCGGCCATCGCGAGGTGCTTCTCGTCGTCGGCGGGGTAGTCGGCGCCGTGGAGGTCCTTCTCGAGGAAATAGATGAGCACCGTGCAGGCGTGGGTGACGAGGACGAACAGGCAGCCGAGCACCGGCCATTTCTCCGGGAAGAAGCCCGCCGCGGGCGTCGTCGTGACGGCGAGCGGGGCCACGGAGAAGATCACCGCGTAATGGATGACCTGGTCCCAGGCGAAGAACAAAGTGTTGTCCGGCATCCCGTACTTGAAGATGGTGTACACGCGCCACCAGTCCTCGAGGAAGTGCGTGATGAAGATGATCGCGATGCACGACCAGCCGTTCAGGCGGAAGAACGAGTTCTCGATCCAGTAGTCGCCGAGGAAGGGCCAGGCGATGATCAGGTAGGCGGCGGGATGCATCGCGCAGTGCGCGAGGAGGCCCCACATGCTCGTGCGCTTCCAGCGGTTGATGAAGTTCGTCTGGAGCGTGAAGTCGCAGAGCAGGTGGCCGAACATCAGCCGCCAGAAGATGTTCATTCTATTTCGCCGTGAGGTTGAAGACCTGGTCCCAGTCGTCGGGCGGCAGGGCCGCGTAGTCCCGGGAGATGTTGAGATAGAGCTCGCCGGGGCCGTCCCCGGGCATCAGCTTCGCGAACTCCGTGAAGACGGCGAGGGATTCCTCGTACTTCTTGTCGTAGAAGGCCTTCACGCCCTTGTCCCAGACGGGCAGGGCCTTCGCCCACTTGGCGTCGAGCCGGCCCTTCTCGGCGAGGGGCTCGTACACCGGCACCGGCACGGCCTTGCCGACGACGCGGGCGCGCCCGAGGTAGCGGGCCTCGATCGCGCTCTTCGAGCCTTGATAGGTCGGCTCGCTGATGATGATGCTCGAGCCGAAGAACTTGTTCGCGCCCTCGAGGCGGGAGGCGAGGTTGACCTCGTCGCCGATCACCGTGTAGGCGAGCTTGCGCTCGGTCCCGGTGAAGCCGACGTTCATCTGGCCCGTATTGATGCCGATGCGGATCGCGGGGATCTCCGGCAGCCCCGGGTCGAGGTTCTTGTTGAGCTCGTTGATCGCCTGCTGGCAGTGCAGCGCGGACAGCACGGCGTCCTTCGCGTGGTCCTTGTTCTCCAGCGGCGCGTTCCAGAACGCCATGATGCAGTCGCCGATGAACTTGTCGATCGTGCCGCGGCGGTCGAGCATGACCTCGCTGAGCTTGGACAGGTATTTGTTCAGGAAGGCCATCAGGGCCTCGGGGCCCATCTTCTCCGAGATGGTCGTGAAGTGCGCGATGTCGAGGAAGAGCACCGTCATCTCGCGCTTCTGCGCGCCGAGCTTGGCCTTCTCGGGGTCGTTGGCCAGCTCCTCGACGATCTCCGGCGAGACGAACTGCCCGAACTTGGCCTTGATCATCTGCTTCTCGGCGCCTTCGGTGAGGACGCGGTGCACGGTCAGGACGAGGAAGCTGACGAGGAGGGTCAGGCCGGGCGCGACGGGGTAGATCACGGTCCCGCGGCCCATCAGATGCAGGGAGCCGCCGAGCATCGCGGCGAGCACCGCCGCGACGGCGACCGCGCCGAGGGCGGGAGAGAGCGCGCGCAGGATGAAATAAGGCAGCCAGGCGGCGACCAGCACGAGGACCAGCACGATCAGGCGGCTCGTGGCCTGGAGCGCGTCGCCGTTGAGGACGTTGTCGATGGCGGTCAGGTGGAACTCGGGCCCGGGCATGTGGGAATTGAACGGCGCCGGGTAGTGGTCGAAGTAGCCGGTGGAGATCGAGCCGACGACGACGAGGGAATCCTTCAGCGCCTCCTTCTGCTCCTTCGACAGCGTGTCCTTCACCAGGTCCAGCACGGAGATCGTGCGATAGGGCGAGTGGTTGACCTCGGTCGGCGGGCTGTTCGGATGCTTCAGCCATTCGAGAGGCCTGCGGAAGTTGAGGACCGGGATCGGCATCTGGTCGGCCGGGTTCTCCTTGAGGACCTGGTCCAGGGTCTTTCCCGTATAGCTCGCGATCGCCGCGGCGGGCAGGGACGTCGAGGGCTTGCCCGTCAGGATCGGGTCCTCGAACTCGGGGTTGAACAGCAGGAAGGTGCGGATGTGGCCGTCGTCCTCGAGGTGCTGGCCGATGCTCGGAGAGCCGAGGTACTGCGCCGTGGCCTTCAGGGGCTTGACCGCCATCTGGACGCGGACCTTGTCGGCTCCCTGAGGCTTCTCGGCGACGAAGAGCTGGACGACTTTGCCGTGGCGCTTGGCCGCCGCGGCGAGCTCCGCGTCGCCCTCCCGGTTCTCGAGGAACAACACGTCGAACACGACGGTCTTCGCGCCGAGGTCCTTCAGCTTCTCCAGGGCCTTCGCGTAGACCTTGCGCGGCAACGGGAAGCCGAGCTCGTGGACCGCGTCGTCGTCGATGGCGAGGAGGACGAGGCGGGGGTCGCCCGCCTTGATGCTCCCCTCGCGCAAGGTGAAGGCGTGATCGTGCCACACGCGCTCGACCGAGGCGAACAGGCCGTTGCTGGGGATGCCGACGAGGAACGGGAGGTACGCGACCGCCGCCAGGACGCAGAACACCGCGCTGAAGCGTTTCGGGAAAGTTTTTCCGAGCAGGTTCATCGATTCACCTTTTTCGCGGGGGTTTTAGCGGGAGCCTTGACGGGCGTTTTGAGGGGCGTCTTGACCGGAGCCTTCTTGGCCGGCGCCGCGGCGGGCGCCTTGGCCGGAGCCTTCACGGGCTCCTTGTCCGGCAGGCCGAGCCGGGCGCGGAGCTGGGCGCGGGCGTAATCCATCATGCCCGAGGTGTTGCCGTCCTTCTCGGTGGCGCGGGCGGCCTCGAGCGCGGCGAGGCCTTTCGCGTCGCCGACGAGGCCGACGGTCGCGGCCGCCTGCTGACGGGTCACCGCGTCCGGGCTCTTCAGGGCGGCGTAAGCGACGGGCAGCCCCGACGGGTCGCCGGCGCGGGCGAGCGCGGTCGCGGCCTGCACACGCACCCCCGCGTCGCGGTCCTGCAGCGCCCCGGTCAAGGCAGGGCCGGCGCTGGGGTCGGCGACGAGGCCGAGCGCCTTGGCGGCCTCGGCTCGGACCCCGGCGTCGGAGTCGGACAGGGCGCTCGACAGGGCCGGCACGCTCTCCCTCGAGGCGATCTCGCCGAGCGCGGAGATCGCGACCTTGCGGGCGGAAGCGTCGGGATCGCTCAGCACCGCGGCGAGGGCGCCGACCGATCCCCCCGCGCGGAGCTTGCCGAGCGCGCGCATCGACGCGTGGCGCACCGGCGGGGAGGAGTCCTTCAAGGCCCCGATCAGCACGCCGGCGGCCGAGCCGTCGCCGATGTAGACGAACGCGGTGGCCGCGGCTTGGCGCACGCGGGGATCGGAGTCGCCGGACAGCACCGCCGAGAGCCTGGGGACCGAGGCGCGCGAGCGCTGGAGGCCGAGGGCGTCGCAGGCGGCCGCCCGCACGAAGGGATGCCCGTCGCCGAGAAGGGCCTCGAGGGCGGGCACGGCCGCGGGGTTGCGCGAGAGGCCGAGGGACTCCGCCGCCTGCCGGCGGACCATCGGATCGGAGGCCTTGGCGGCCTCGAGCGCCGCCTTGAGGGGGTCGGGGGCCTGCGCGCGGCCCATGGGCGCTACTAAGAGGAAGGCGGCCGCGAAAAGCGGGCGGAAGCTCACGCAGGGATAATAGCGAGTCGTCCCCCCCGCCTTCAAGGGGAATCGGCGGCCCGGCGGCTCAGGCCGAGCTTCTTATAACCCCATCGATGGCTCGGCACAACGGGGCTACCGCCCCGTTAGTGGATGACGCCGATCTTGCGGATGACGGTGGCCGACCCGCCGGGCGCCTTCACCTTGATGCGGGCGACGTAGCCGCCCTTCGAGACGGCCACGCCGGCGTCGTTGCGGCCGTTCCACGGGACGAAGTTCTGGCCGAGCTTGCCGCCCTCGGTGCCGGGCGGGGAACTGATGGTCTTGACCAGGTAGCCGAGCGCGTCGTAGATCGAGATGGTCACGTCCGAGTCCCCGTTCAGGATGTAGGTGATCTTCGTGATGCCGAGGTCGCCGCCTTTTCGCGAGTCGAACGGGTTCGGGAAGTTGCTCACGCCGGTGACGATCTCGGAGGTGATGCCCGTGCCGGCGCTCGCGGCCAGAGGCGACCAGTTCGAGGCCACGCCGGCGCCGCTGATGGCGCGCACGCGGTAGCTGAAGAACTGGCCGGGCTTGCGCGGGCCCTCGCCCGGGAAGCTCGGGTCGCCCACGTTGTAGGTGGTCAGGCGCGAGGGGACGACGTTGATCGTGCGCCAGATCACCGTCTCGGACAGGTTCTTCGGGTCGCCGCCGCGCTCCTGGACCTCGTAGGCCGCGACGCCCGACACGAACTGCTGCGACGGGGTCCACTTGACCGCGAACGTGGGCTTGCCCTGCTCGAGCGGCACGGCCGAGCCGGGCGTGGTCGGGGCCGAGGGGTCCACGCGGTACACCCACATCGGCTGCGGCGGCGAGACCGAGCCCTGGGCGGAGACGAACTGGGCGAAGAGGATCGCGCCCGCGTCCGACACGAGCTCTCCGCTCGTGTGGATGATCGGCGCCGAGCCGCGCAGGCCGCGGCCCGTGTAAGGAGGCGGATCGCCGTCCTGGTAGATGACCTCGAAGGTGTTGGAGGTCGGCCCGCGCTTGACGCGCATGATCTCCGAGCCGATGTACACCAGGCCCGAGCCGTCGGTCTTCCCCAGCAGGCCGGTGTTGCTGACGACGGTGAAGAAGGTCGTCTCCTGGGTCAGGGTCTGGGTCAGGCGCGTGACGTTCGGGATCTCGAGCACCAGGTTCGTCAAAGTGGCGCTGGTGATCGGCTCGCTGCCCGCCATCACGCCGTAGGAGGCGACGGAGAGGCCGGCGACGTTGACGGCCGTCACCGAGGACCACTTGTGGGTGATGCCGATCGGGTCGTCGTAGTAGGCGCCGACGGCGACCTGGTAATAGCCCGACGTCCCCGTGACGGGCAGGTTGAAGGAGAGGGAGCCGGCGCTCTTGGCCCACGCCGAGGGCGACAGGCCCTGGCCCGGGTCGGGCGCCGTCTTCGCCAGGTTCCCCTGGTCGGCGATGTCGAGGCCGATGCGGAACGACGGCTTGTTCGAGCCGGCGGAGAAGATCACGAGGTCGACGATGCCGTCCTTGTTGATGTCGACGTCCAGGATGCCCGTGCCCGTGAGGTCGGTCGTGGCGTTGCCGTCGCCGAGCAGGGAGACCGAGGTCGGGCGGGAGCTCTCGCCGACCTTGAAGTTGTCGGGCGAGCCGTCGCCGTTGACGTCGATGAGCGGCGGGGAGCCGCCGCAGTTCGCCGGCCACGGGAGGCCGTTCTGGCAGATCCACTTCGCCTGGTTGGGCAGGGGGTTGGCGTTGCTGTCGTAGCAGATGTTGTTGCGCGGGTTGACCGGGTCCTTGCCGTTGTTGCAGTTCGTCTGGTCGACGAGCGCGTAGGCGGGGTAGCCGACCGCCGCACCCGGGACGCCGGTGCCCGCGCGCGTCATGATGATCGGGGGCACGGCGGAGCTGACCGACACGCCCGGGACCGTCAGCATGGCGACGAGGAACTCCTTCGACGAGAGCGGCGGGCGGCGCAGCGGGTCGGGGGCCGCCGTCAGCGGGGCGCCGCCAGGGTCGATGAGGTCGGTGAAGTTGGCGAGCTGGAAGCCGGCGGTCTGGTTCAAAGTCGAGGCGCCGGACCGGTCGATGAAGCCCACGTCCGCGGTGAAGAACATGACCGCGGTCTTCGTCGTCACGCGCAGGTAGGGGATCGAGTTGACGGTCAGCGGGACGAGCGCGATGCCGTTGGAGAACGCGCCGGTCGACGACGCCACGAGCTCGCCCATCAGCGCGTCGGTCGCCGGGGTGAAGACCCTGTCGCCGTTGTCGAGCCAGGCCTTGATGCGGGACACGGTGCCGTCTCCGGTCATGGCCGTGGTCGAGGTCAGGATGGTCCCGGTCTGCTTGATGCGGATCGCGGCGATGTTGACGAAGTCCGAGCTCGTCTGCAGGTTCAGCTGCGCGACCGGCACGTTGGCGTCGCCCTGGCCGGCGCCGGCGGGCGCGAGCGAGAAGCCGTCCACGGCGAGCGTGATCGGGCTGATCGGGACGTTGCCGCCGACGTACGGGTAGGAGGTCGAGCCCGTGCCGAGCGGGTTCGTGCGCGTGATCCCGGTCAGCATGAGCACGTCCGCGTTGTCGCCGCGGGGCAGGCCGATCCACGAGGGGTCGCGGATCGTCACGTTGACCAGGTCGTTCTGGATGGCCGAGTCGCCGATGTCGTAGGCGACGAAGAAGGCCTGCGCGGTCGGCCCGACGTACTGGTCGCCGTTGAGCGTGACGAGGGTCTGCACGTTCGCGTCGGCGTTCTGGTCGAAGACGTCGACCTTCTTCACCGCCGTCCCGACCGTCAGGTTCAGGCGCGGCGTCGGGCCCAGGCCGAGGTTGTCGCCGCGCGAGGTCACGGTCACGCACGGCTTGCCCGTGATGTTGTCGATGCCGGGCGTGAACGCGGTCTGGCAGCCGGGGCCGGAGTAGGTCATCAGCTCGGCGCTGTTGACCCAGAGCCGGCCACCGATCATCTGGTTGGAGCTGTCCAGCGGGAAGCCCTTCGTCGAGGCCACGACCAGGTCGAACGGCGGGTTGGTCGTGGAGGACACCGCGACCGCCAGGGTCGTGTTGGCCTCGGAGATGTTGACGTCGTTGACGTCCAGCGTGTCGTCCTGGTTGATGTCCTTGAAGAGGCGGACGAACTTGACGTCGGTGTTGCGGCCGAGGGGCTTGGAGGTGTCCTGCGAGCCGCCGCCGCGCTCGAGGCGCAGCGCGCGCCAGGGGGCCAGCGCGATGTCGGTCGCCATGCTGAAGCGCAGCAGCGACACGTTGCTCTGGGCCTGGGTGACGCCGCGGATGCCCGCCGCGATGTCGCTGACGCCCAGGATCACGCGAGAGGTGACCTTGGTGACCTGCAGCAGCGGGTTGGAGGTGAAGCTCGTCTGCGGCAGGAGCACCGTGTTGGGCACCTGGACCGTGAAATAGCTCGGGGCGAGCATGGCGACGCCGAGCCCGTTGCCCTCGGCCGCGAACTGCGAGATGTCGTAGGTCAGGAAGTAGTCGGCCGGCGTCGTGCTGACGACGATCGGCGTGCGCAAAGTGATCGTGACCGTGCCGGAGCTGAACGTCTCGTTGCCGAACGAGAGCAGGTAAGGGCGGTCGCCCAGGGCGGTGACGGTCGAGTCCGCCGGGTCGAAGACGGCGTTGCCGTTGGAATCCGCCCAGACCTTGAGGATGGTGACGTCGCTGTCGAGCGAGCCGGGCGTGCCGGTCCGCGTGAAGCGGAGCTTCTGGACGAGAGCGGTGTTGCGGTCCGTCTTCATGTTGATGCGCAGCATCGCGACGTTCTTGTCGTTCTGCTTCGCCGTGTTGCCCGAGATCTGGTCGAAGGTGGCGGTGACCTGGTTGACGGTCGGGCCGATGACGAAGGTCGGGCTGGCGATCGGGGCGGTGCCGACGAAGACGGTGTTGTGGCCGGCGAGCGTCGGCGTCAGCTTGAAGCGCGCCGGGTCGGACACCGAGACGCCGACGACCTCGTTCGGAGGCGTCAGGGTCGGGTGCGAGAACTTCGCCGAGGGCGAGACGTCGAACGCGACGTACAGCGTCGTCGGCGTCGACGTCACGATCATGTACCCCGGCGAGCCTATGTTCGGGTCGTTGATCGGGATCGTCGCGCGGCCCGAGGTGTCGGGCGGCGTGCCGAAGCGGGCCTCGCACAGCGGGATGTCGCCGGCGTTGATGCCGGTGACCGGGTCGCGCTTGAAGATCCCGTCGATCGACTTGTAGACGCGCACGGCGCTGAGGTCGGGGTCGTCCCCGTTCAGGCCGGTCGGCAGGCTGCGGTTGAAGCGGATCTCCGAGAGCTGGACCTGGAAGGCCTGCGTCCAGACATCCAGGCGCACGGCGGCGACGTTGGCGTCGCCCTGGTTGATCGTCGGCGAGATCACCGCCCCGGTCGAGTGCGCGGACGGCAGGGTGTTCAGGGCGCCGCGCTCGACGTTGAGGATCGCGGGCACGGCCGCGTTGAAGGCGGTGTAGCCGATGATCTCGCCGTCGACCAGGGCGTAGGCCGTCGTGCCCGGCGCGGGCGAGGGCAGGCCCATCGTCGAGGTCAGGATCCACGAGGACTCGATCGTGCCGGCGGGCAGGGCGAGGATCGGGGTCGTCAGCAGCGGCGCGGGGAAGGTGCCGCTCGAGGTGCTGAAGTACGGCGTCGCCCGGACGTACATCGTCTGGGGCGCGGCGACGATGTCGCGGGCCTTCGAGTAGAACGGCAGCGGAGAGCTCGGGTCGTAGCGGTTGGGCAGCGCCAGGGCGTTCTGGAACACGTTGTCGTTGACCGGGTCGTTGGTCGGCAGGGAGCTCGGGAGGATGGTCACGCCCAGCGAGCGGGGCTTCTGGGTGAGGGGGTCCGTGGGCAGCGCCGTCTCCGAGATGTGGTAGGCCACGAAGTAGCGCTGCGGCTGCGCGGCGAGCGCCGCGGTGATGATCTTGCGGACCGGGCTCAGGACGATCTGCGAGACCAGCGGCAGGCCCTGGTAGTTGCCGAACGTGCCGGAGCCGACGAGGATATCCCCGCTCGGCGGGTTGAACAGGCCGTCGTTGTTGGCGTCGTACCAGAGCTGGGTCGAATCGACGTCGGTGGCCACCGCGCCGCCCGAGGTCGCGGTCCCGGTCGCGTAGACCAGCAGCCAGCGCCACGGGGCGTCGGCGACGTCCGCCTGGACGAGGATCGACGCGACCGCGACCGTGCTCTTCTGCTGGGCGAACGGCCCGATCGCCCCGTCGAAGGTGTCCGACGAGGTCACCTTGACGAAGTCGGCGTATTCGGTCACCTGCGATATGAACGACGCCGAGCGGCCGCCCAGGCTGGGGAGCGCCACGTTCAGCCCCGAGATGGTCTTCGGGTCCTTGATCTGGATGTAGGAGGTGTTCGGGATCGCGAGGCCGATGTTGGCCTGCGTCGACACCGTCGCCAGAGGGTGCAGGTCGTAGGTCACGAAGTAGTCGAGCTTGACCGTCTCGACGACCTGGCCGCCGCCGCCGACGAGGGCCTGGATCGGGATGCGCGCCGGGCCCGACAGGATGGTGCCCGTCGAGTAGGCCTGGGCGGTCGTGCCCTCCTGGCCGCGCGCGCAGTTCGTGTAGATGCCGTTCGTCTGGTCGAGCCCCGTGCAGAGCACGACCTCCTTGAGCCCCTCGTCGGTCTGGCCGTCGTTGAGAACGAGGCGGCTGACCTGGTCGTTGGGGAACGGGTTGTCCGCCGGGAACATCAGGCCGATCTGGTCGACGTAGATCATGGTGTCGCCGGGGGCGACCGGCGTCGAGATGATGGCGGTCGGGAAGACGTGCAAGGTCGAGTTCTGCGGGCTGACCTGTGTGTCGGTCGAGGTCTGCAGGAGGCCGTCGCCGTTGCGGTCGAGCCAGACGCGGATGTTGGTGACGTCCGTCGCCTTGTTGGAGGAGACCGCGCCGTTGTTGATGCCCGACGGCAGCCAGCGGTCGAGCTTGAGGCCCGTCCACTCGGCGGCGCCGGAGTTCACGCGCAAGGTCAACTTCGCGACGGGCTGGTTCCTGTCGTTCTGGCTGATGCGCGAGGGGATCGAGTCGGTCTGGGTGCTGCCGACGACGCCCTGGCGGTTCCAGTCGGTCAGCACGACCTGGTCCGGGGTGGCGATGACCGGGACGTCGGTCGAGGTGAACTGGGCGAAGCTGGTGTTGATCACGCCGTTGCCCGACAGCGGGACGATCTGGGAGTTCGTGATCTTGACGCCGTGCCGCTGGCCCTCGGCGGCCGACGCGGCGATGTCGAAGGCCACGAAGTAGGTCTTCGTCGAGGTCAGGATGGTCCCGTTCATGCCCGTCGGGTCGTTGATGGTCAGTGAGACCTGGCCCGTCTCGCCGGACGGGAAGGTCGCCTCGGCCACCTGCTTGTCGATCGAGAACTCGAAGGTGCCGTTTCCCGGGGTCGTGATCTGGTTCGGCTGGGTGTCCAGGTACAGCCGGACCTTGCTGATGTGCTGGTCGAGGCCGCCGCCCTGGTGCGACAGGGTGATCTTCGAGATCACGCCGGAGAAGGCGTCGGTCCACAGGTCCAGGCGCGCGACGCCGACGTTGGTCATGCCCTGGTTGATGTAGCTGTAAGAGGAGAGCGTCAGGGACGGCGGCTGCCACCACGCGTTGATGTCGGTCGCCTGGACGTTGATGCGGGCCGGCTGGCGCTCGACCGAGGAGGTCGCCGTGCGGATGGCGAAGTTGTCCGCGGCGATGCGGACCTGGAGGCCGGTCGCCAAGGTGATGTTCGACGGGTCCTGCAGCTGCAGGCCGAAGCTCGCCGGCAGCTCGTTGGGCGCGTAGCCGGTCGTCGAGAGGCGGACGGTGAGGAAGAAGTTCCGGTTCGTGTTGTTGATCACCGTGTTGACGGGATCCACGATCTCGAGCGCGGTCTGGCCGAAGGTTGCGCTGCCGAAGTACCACGTGCCCGAGCCGTCGTAGGCGCCGGTCCCGAGCATGATGTCCCCCGCCGGCGGAGGGTCGAAGCGGCCGTTGGCGTTGGCGTCGAACCACAGGCCGAGCTCGGTCACCTTCAGGTTGTCGAAGTTGCCCTCGGCGCGGCTCTGCACCCGCATCGAGCTCAGGCTCGAGGCCAGGGCCGAGGCCTGCGTCGCGGCGACCTGCATCGACAGGCGCATCATCGGGATGGGGTCCGGCGACTCGCCCGGGACGTTGCCGTCGCCCTGGTTCAGGGTCTTCTTGGTCACGCCCGCGGCGATCTTGTCCCCCGGGATCGGGCCGTTCGGCGGCGGCGTCGATTCGGGGGCGAGGTCCTTGGGCGTCACCACGATGCCGACGAGCTCGACGTCGCCGTCCGAGCGCAGGGCGACGTTCGAGGGCAGGCCCGTGCGCGCGCCGTCGGCGGTGATGCCGTAGATCGCCGGGTTGTACTGGTCGCTCGTGCGGACCTTGAGGACCTCCTGGATGATGTCGGTGACGCTGAGGTTGGCGAACACGCCCTGCTCGGCCGGGGTGAAGATGTGGTACGTCGCGTTCGCGATCGGGTCGCGCAGGGTCACCGTCGTCGTCGAGCCGGAGCTCATGAAGGAGACGATGCCGGTGTAGTAGTTGCCGTTCTGCGGGTCGCCGGCCGCGACGTTGCCGAACTTGTCGCGCGCCTTGACGACGATCGTGCCGGGGTTGGTGACCGGCAGCGGCGCCAGCGGCGTGTACGGGTGGTGCAAAGTCATGTAGGCCGCGGGCCCGGGCGTGATCGTCTGCACCTGGGTGATCGGGGTGAAGACGTCGTTGCCGCCGAGCAGGGCCTGGGCCTGGATGGTGGTCCCCCCCGCGATCGTGTCCCACGCGTACATCGGCGCCTGGGACAAGGCCGCGCCGCCGGGGATCGGCACGTCGAGCGACAGGGCGTTGAGGTTGCGCCAGCCGGTCGGGGCCGTCGCGATGATGACCGCGGTCGGGTCGACGCCGCCGTAGGTGGTCAGGCCCGGGCTCGTGTAGCGCATCGTGAAGGTGGCCGTCGAGGTCGTCACGTTGCCGAACTTGTCGCGCAGCTCCGCGGCGATGACGGTGTTCGTCGGCACGCCGAGCACGTACTGGACCGTCGTGCCGGCGACCAGGCGGCGCGGCGGGTTGTACCAGCCGATCTGCGCGGGCTGGCCGGGGAGCACGGTGTAGCTGGCGCGGGCAACGTTCCAGGTCGGGTAGGTGATGCCGGTGGCCGTGATCTCGGCCGTCGAGCCGGTGGTCAGCAAGGTGTCGATCAGGTAGAAGGAGGTGGCCGACTGGTTGACGAGGATGTAGGCCACGGCCGAGGTGCTGATGAAGTTGCCGGGCGTCGGGGTCGAGAAGGCGATCTGGCCCAGGGAGTCGGACTCCAGGCGCACCTGGACGTAGCCCAGGCCCAGGTCCTGGCCCGGGCGGACCGGCGAGGGGTTGCCGTAGTAGTCGCTCGCCTCGAGCGTGAAGATCTGCGAGGTGGCGCCGGCCAGCAGGGCCTGGCCCGCGCCGGTCGAGATCGCGAGGCCGTCGATGCCGTCGGGCGAGACGGAGACCTCCTGGGCGGAGCTGAACAGCCCGGGGGACGTGAGCGAGATCGTCGGGGAGCCCGGCAGCGCGTAGCCGTTGGACGCGGTCGTGTCGAGGTAGTAGAAGGTCGCCGAGTAGGAGCCGATCGGGATGTCCACGGTCTGAGTCGAGACCAGGAATGAGGGCGCGGCGACGCGCGAGCCCGCGAACGCGTCGCTCGAGCGGGAGAAGCCGACGTAGTCGTTGTAGTACGAGGCGCGGCGCGAGCCGGTGGACAGCGTCACGACCACCGGCGCGGTCGTCACCGCCGGGTTGGAGAAGATGTCCTGCAGCTGCGGCCGGAAGATGCCCGGGTTGTTCGAGAAGTCCACGACGCGCCCGGCGACGAGGTTGCGCACCGGGTTGCCGAAGGCGACCGTCTTGATCACGTCCGGGTCCGTCCGCAGCGGGTGGGTCGCCTTCACGGCGACGCCGACCTTGATCTGGATCGACCACAGCCCGGGGCGGCCGCCCTCGGCCGTGTTCGAAGACGGGCTCGGCCCGGAGTAGGAGCTCATGCGGTCATGGTAGCGGAAGCTGGTCTCCGCGCCGGTGAAGCCGGGGTCGATCGAGAAGCCGGTGATGAACTGCGAGTTGGAGGCGTCGCGGAAGCCGTAGTCGCCGATGTTCCCGAACAGGCCGAGGTTGTAGCCCCGCGCCGTGTGCACCGCCGTCTCGGCGACCGCCAGGGAGATCGGGGTGGTGCCGAAGCGCGTGACGTTGCCGAAGTCGTCGAGGCGCTGGATCACGTAGATGCCGCCGGCGCCCGAGACCTCGTTGATGCCGACGGTCACGGCGGTCGGCGTGGTGACGAAGACGATCTGGCTGGCCGGCCCGCCCACGCTCACGATCGCGCCCGAGATATCCTTCTGCGCGGCGATGAAGCCGGCCAGGTTGGAGGGCGCGGTCATCGTGCCGATCCAGATGCGCGCCGAGTCGCCCGCGTTCGAGGAGACGAAGTAGCGGATCGCGGTGCTGATGCCGACCTGGCCGAGCGAGTCGCTGACGACCGTCGTCGAGTAGCCCACGTCCACGCCGCCGACGGAGAGGCGGCCGGAGGCGCCGACGGTCGAGACGACCTCGACGTAGACGGTCTGGGTCGAGGTGATCGGGTTGTCGAAGGCGTCGGTCAGCTGGCCGGTGATGGCGAGCGAGCCGGGCGCGCTCGGCACCAAGGTCCCGACGTCCTGCTGCACGTCGGCCGTCGGCGTGACCTTGATCGAGTCGGGGGCGGCCGGCGAGACGGTGATGAGCGGCCGGACCGAGTCCCCGCCCATCTCGCTGGTCAGCGCCGCGTTCAGCGTCTCATGCGCCTCGACCCAGCGCACGCCCGCCTTCTTGAGCGCGAGGAAGCCGGGGAGGGACTTGGAGCCGAGGTCGGTCGTAGAGGAGAACAGCACGCTCGACGGCGAGAAGATCGGGTCCTGGTTGCCGCCGAAGACCTCGCCCTTGAAGGTGACGTTGGCGCGGTAGGCGTTCGGGCCCGTGGACAGGACGTTGTCGTACTGGTCGTGGGCGCTCAGCACGCCGCTGAAGGTCACGCCGGCGACGGCGGTCGTCGGCAGGCCCGACCAGACGAGATGGTTGATCGGGCCGGGCTGGACCGCGAAGGCCGCCGAGGGGCGCGAGGAGAAGAACACCGCCGAGGCCGCCGTCGTCGACGCGACGACGGTGTAGCCCGTCGCGGCGGTCAGCGGCGAGAAGTTGAACTGGCGGTTGCCCAGGATCAGGGCGGCCGCCGGCGGCACGCCCGCGGCCGTGTCGTACGGGAAAGAGAGTCGAACCGTAGGCATCACGGCCGGCGGGTTGGTGTCCTGGGACGGGCCGGCGGCGATGTCGCTGACCGGGTTGTAGAACTGGTCGACCAGCCAGACGTCGGCGGTCATGGCCGGCGAGGTCACGACGTACTGGTTCGGCGTGCCGTCCTTGCCGGCCAGGCCCTCGGCGGGCAGGAGCGTGCGGCAGACGACGCCGGGCAGGTAGTCGCACTTGCCGGGCTTCTGCGTCTCGCCGGGCAAGGTCACCTGTAGGCCGATCGCGGTCGAGGCGAAGACGCGGAAGGGGATGGACGCCGCCGCGGGCGCCTGCGCGAGGCAGATGTTCGAGGGGCCGTTGCCGGTGCAGACCCGGTCGGGGACGGTGTCCTGCGGCGCGACGAGGACGGTGGCACCCGCGGTCTTCGTCACGAAATTCAAGGCGACCGGCAAGGTGCCGCCGATCAAGGCCGAGGTGGACGGGTCGATGTCGTACGGGTCGTTGGTATTAAGGTAGACGAGCGGCCGCGCGCCGGCCGGAGAGAGGTTCATGTAGCGGTCAACGAGGTTGACCGTGCCGGACAGCGGCGTGCCCGCCGTCGGCGTCGAGATCACGCCCGCGGCGCCGCCGTTGGGGTAGTTGCCCGAGCCGGGGACCGCGGTCTGTCCGGCCAGGAGCAGCTGCAGGCCGATCGGCGCGGCGGGCAGCACGGTGAAGGTCGAGGACTGGGGGTCGCTCGACAGGCCCGAGGCGCCGAAGTCCAGCGCGGAGACATAGTGTCCCGTCGCCGCGCGGCGCAGGCTCACCGTCATCGGCGCGGTGAAGCCCGCGCCGACGTTGATGGCCGCGGTGGACACCGCGGGCGCGTACGGATCGGTCGGGAAGGTCAGCTGCACGTCGGCCGGACGGCCCGGGACGAGGTTGAAGAAGCCGTCCACCACGCCGACCTGGACGTCGAAGCCCGTGCCCGCCGTCTGCGCGATCGGCGTCCCCCCCTTGCCGGTCGGGGAGCCCTGGCTGAACGTCTCGCCGGGAAGGACGGCGACGAGGCGCGAGGGCGTGCCGGCCAGGACCGTGATCGCCGTCGAGCTGTCCTTGGACACGGTCGGCAGCGACAGGTCGTCGACCATCTCGGCGCGCAGGATGGTGGAGCCCGCGCGCTTGAGCGTCACGGTGTACGTCGCCGAGGTGGTGACCACCTGGGTCGTCGGCACGATCACCGCGAACGGGTCGTCGGCGACGAGGCGGATTTGCTGGGTGACGCCGGGGGTCAGGTTCCAGAAGGCGTCCGCGATGTCCACCGTCGCGCTGAACGCGAAGCCGGCCTGGGCGGTGTGGACCGGGCCCGAGCGGCCGTTCGTCGTCGAGCCCGGCACGCGCGACTCGGCGGGCGTCAGCACGCGCAGGCGGGTCGGGTTGTTGGCGAGCAGGTCGAAGCCGGCCGAGACGCCGTTCGTGGGCAGAGAGTCCGTGCCGCCGCCGCCGTCCGTCGCGGTGAGCACGCGTGTGCCGGCCGTGCGCAGGAGTATGCTTGGCACGCTCGCCGCGCCCGAGTTCATTGCGAAGGAGCCGACGGCCGACGCGAACGGGTCGTCGGCGGTGACGATGATGGTGGGCTTGGTGACCGTGCTCACCACGTTGTAGCGCGAGTCCGTCGCGTACACGGTCGCGGGGAAGAACACGCCGGCCGTGGACTGCGTGGGCACGCCCGTCACGCCGAAGGGCGCGACGGTCTTGCCCGGGACCAAGGTCTGCCCGGTGAGGGCGATGATCATGCGGTTGGGCGTGCCCGGGACGACCGTGATGGTGGACACGGTCTGGCCGGTCAGGGCGGGCGCGATCACGTCGTTGTCCACGCCGGAGACGACGAGGTTGCCGGTGGCCGCGCTGGGCAGGAACCCGGCGAAGATGGTCTGGCCGAGGGCCAACGACTGCGGCGTGGGGACCACGGCGTACGGGTCGTTGGCGGAGAGGCGGACCGAGCGTCCGTCGTTGGCGCGGTTGTTGTAGAGGTCGACCGCGCGCAGGGTCACGTTATAGGAGTTGCCGGCGATGAGGCCGGAGGCGCCGCCCGTCTTGCCGGTCACCGTGCCTTCGGCGTAGGTCTCGCCCGGCATCTGGACGAGCAGCGACTCAGGCTGGTTCGCGTCCACGGTGATGCCCGTGACCGTATCGGTGCTGTAATAGGTCCCCGTCAGGTTCGTGTCGATGATCCGCAGCTGGAAGCCGGCGTTGCGCGTGACCGGGATGAAGGAGAAGGTGGTCGTGCCCGCGTTGAGCGTGCGCTGGAACGGGTTCGGGGACAGGCCGCGCCCCTGAATGTTCGCGTCGTTCAGGAAGTCGAGCTGGGACAGGGGCATCGTGACGCTGGCGGTCTGCGTCATGAAAGGCGTCGTGGCGCGCACGACGTTGTAGTAGTTGTCGACGAGGTTGATGGTGATCGTCGTGGTCACGCCAGCCGTCAGGAGGGCCGGAACGGCGGTCAGCCGACCGCCCGTCGTCGGGTTCGCGGTATAGGGCGGCTTGCCGGGACCGGCGGACTGGCCCTCGACGAGCATCTGAAGCTTGGCCGGAGGCGCCCACCAGACCTTCAACGGCGACGGCGTGTAGTACACGGAGGTCGCGCCCGGCAGGGACGCGGACTGGACGGTGAAGCTCTGCGTCCCGGCGACGACCGGGGCGAAGACGAAGGTGGTGGCGCCGGACTGCAAGGTCTGGCTCTGCGAGCCGGTGAAGGAGTCGGTCCAGACGCGCGCCGTCACCGGGATGGCGATCGTCGCGTCTCCGTTGTAGAAGGGGTCCACCGCGTACACGCGCAGGGAGATGGTCGAGCCGGCCTGGACCTGGTCCGTCGCCCCGTAGTCCTTGCCGAACGGCGCCACGGAGAATTTGCCCTGCACCCGGATCTCGTTCGGGAAAAGCGCCAGCAGGCGGTCCGCCGCGCCGCCCACGACGACGACCGGCGTCGCCGGGTTGGCCGCGTTGGGGGTCACGCCCGAGCCCGTGGAGGTGACCACGTGGCCGACGGGGTCGGCCGTCACGAACACGCGGCTGAAGCTGACCGAGCCGGGCACGACGAGGTACTGGTCGGCGCTCACCGCAGAGTTGTTGACGTCGCCGTCCGTCACGTAGACGACGGTCGTGGAGTCGGAGTCCAGGTTGTAGAAGTCGTCCGTGATCTGGGCGCAGTAGGTCACGGTCTGGCCGGCCGTGCGCGTGCGCGGCGCGCCGGAGCGGCCCTCGGAGCCGGGCGTGACCACGCCGGGCGCCGGCTGCTGGCCGAGCGGGTCGCAGTCCGCGATCATCTGCACGCGCGTGCCGACCTTGCGCAGGGCGGTCAGGTTCGCGACGCCGAACAGCGCCGAGTTGTCGGTCTGCTCGACGCGCAGCAGGCGCGGGCCGGCCTTGCGCATGCGGATGGTGAAGCTGCGCGAGCCGTTGTCGCCGCCGGTGCCCGTCGTGAAGGTGTAGTTCGCCGGCAGGCCGTGCAGGTCGTCCTGCGGGTCCGCCGTGTCCGGCGTCTCGGGGCCCGCCGCGCCGTCGAGCAGGAACTTCACCGTGCCGCTGTAGCTCGACGCGACGCCTCCCGTGCCGTTGGGACCGTCGCGGGCGGTCACAGTGACCGTCACGTCGTTGCCCACCGTGCTCGGGTTGGAGGAGACGGTCACCGAGAAGCTCTGAGCGACGCCCGAGATGAAGAACCGCGGGCCGCTCTGGATCACGCTCTGCACGTTGCCGGCGTTGTCCTTCGCCCGGATCCAGGAGACGTAGGGGTCGCCGCGCACCCAACAGGGGTCGGTCGGGACCAACCGCGGGCAGGTCAGTCCGTCGTACTGCCAATTGCCGAACGCGTCGGTGAAAGTCGCGGGGACGTAGATCGGGCCGCCGGCGGCGGCCACCGTCACCCAGGTCGAGCCGTTCCAGAAGTAGCCGGTGCCGTCGTAGCCTCCGAACGCCACGGGGCCGCCGCCGATGAGCGGCGCGGTGTCGCGGAACACGACGACGTCCACCGCGCCCTGGTGCCAGCCGAGCGAGGGCACCACTCCCGCGCCGCCGCCGGAGATGCCGGAGGTGAAGTTCGGGTCGCTGGAGCCGCCGATGAGGATCTTCGTGTCTTCGTAGGTCGTCAGGTTCGAGGGGTTGGTGACGTTCGAGTCCGGGGTGTCGAGGTCGAACAGGAACCGCGAGGAGCCGATCGTGGACTGGACGTTGCCGACGTTGTCCGTCGCCGACGACTTCACGAGGTAGTGACGCTGGGTCGTGAACGACAGCGAGCCGTTGGTGAAGGTCCATGAAGAAGCGAAAAGATTGGCCGGGAGGATCGGCAGCCAGACCTCGGGGACCGAGGTGAAGGTGGTGCCGTTGAAGTAGCGCGTCGTCGCCTCGTCGAGGATCGAGAGCGCGACCGACGCGACGGTGCCGACGTCGTCGGACGAGGTGCCCGACAAGGTGACGAGCGAGCGGTAGGCCGCGTTGTTGACCGGCGCGACCGGCGCCGAGACGGGCGGCACGTTGTCGAAGCGGAAGGTCCGGGTCGAGTAGACGACCTGGCTGTTCCCGGCCGCGTCGAGCGCCGCGGTGATGATGTTGAAGAGCTTGCCGTTGCCGCCGTCGTGCGTGCCCTCCTTCCAGGCGTAGTTCAGCGAGCCCGGGTTGTTGAAGTCCGGGTTCTGAGTGGAGTTGTACGCCCACGGGTTGATCGTGGCCGCGGGGCCGGCTGAGCCGCCGATGGACGCGAAGCCGGGGTCCCCGGGCGCCCAGTGCGGGACCGCCGGGCTCCAGTAGTAGGTCGTGGGTCCCGTGACGTACCACATCTTGATGCCCACGTCGGTGATCGGCGAGGTGTTGTCCGTCGAGGTCCCGCCGATGACCGCCATCGTCGAGTAGGTCACGCCGTCGTTCGGCGGGTACAGGACGTAGGAGCCGGGACGCGTCGCGTCGAAGCTGAAGGTCGAGGAGGCGGTGGTGTAGTTGCCGGCGGCGTCGAGGGCCTGGGTCTCGACGCGCAAGCCGTTGTTGCGGTCCGGCCAGGCCACGGCCGACGCGTCGTAGCGCCAGGTGAAGACGCCCGACACCGGGGTCGAGTCGATGGCCGTGTTCCAGATGTCCGGGAAGCCCGGGCAGCCTGAGTCGACCCAATCCGGCAGGGTGAAGGACCCACAAGTGCCTGTCCCGCCCTTCCAATATTTATTGAGCGGGATGTCGTAGATGCGCACGCGCGGGAAGGTCACGTTGAACGCGCCGGGCGCCTGGTCCTCGGCGGTGCCGCTGATGGTCGGCAAGGTCTTGTAGCGCGAGCCGTTGAGCGGCAGGACGTTGGCGACCGCCGGCGAGGACACGTCGAAGCGGAAGATGTTCGCGGTGGTCGCGGTCTGGGTGTTCGCCGCGAGGTCGAAGGCGCGCGCCGAGATCTCGTACGACTTGCCGTCCTCGAGGCCGCCGGGCAGGTTGCTCGCCGGAGGCAGCTGGGTGTTCTTCGTCCACGGAGAGCCCGCGACCGGGGTCAGCCACGAGGCCTCGACGGCGCAGTTGGTGCCCCACGCGGCGCCGCTCCAGCAGTCGCCGGCGACGGTGCGCTTGATCTGGATCTGGCTGCCGCCGACGCCCGAGGCCGAGGCGCCGGGATCGCTCGCGACGCCGGTCACGGTCGGCAAGGTCTTGCCGTACGAATTGTTGGCCGGGAGCACGGCGGTCGCCACGGGCTTGGTCGTGTCCCACTTGACCGTGCTGGCGGGCGCGATCTGCTCGAGGCCGGCGTTGTTGATGGCCTTGACGATGAGGTTGTAGTTGCGGCCCGACGAGGCGGCGGGCGTCGGCGGCGTCGCGGTGAAGGTGTAGCTCGGCGCCGAGCCCGAGAGCGGCGCGTCGAACCACTTCGGCGTCACGGAGGAGAAGGTCGACGAGCCGCCGTCGTAGTACATCCCGGTATCGGCCTCCTGGTAGGCGACCGAGGCCCCGGTGACGCCGACCGTCGGGGTCGCGGTGTTGTAAGGGAAGGTGTTCGAGCTGACCCCGTTGGCGAAGACGTCCTCGACGCGGGCGCGGTGTAGTTGCCCGACGGCGTCGCGTTGTCGCGCGCGCGCACCCAGACCTTGTAGCCGAACTGGCTGGTCAGCGGCGGGGCGTTGACCTCCCAGAACGTCGAGGGCACCGAGTACAGGCCGCCGCGGTCGCCGCCGGTGATCGCGAACCAGTTCGGCACGCCCGGCGAGGCGCAGGCCGCGGCCGTGAAGGTGCCGCCCGCGATGGTGCCGTTCCAGCAGGCGTTGTTAGGGCCGTTCTCGATGATGCCGATCTCGATCTGGCCGGCGGTCGAGACTCCGGCCAGCGCGTCCGTCGCGGTGCCGCGGATCTTCGCGAGCGTGGAGATCACCGAGTAGGGGCTCGGCGCGGTGAAGCCCGCGACCGCCCCGGCCAGGTCGACGGTGAAGGTCGAGGCCTTCACCGGGTCGTAGAAGGCCTCGGGGTTTCCGACCGCGAGGGCGTCATCGACGCCGGAGACGTTCATGTAGTAGGAGACGCCGTTCTGCAGGCCGGTCGTGGGATTGTCGGTCGACGGCGGCAGATTCAACGCCAAAGTCCAGCTGCTCACGTGGACCTTCAGGCCTTCGGACGTCGTCAACTCGGTCGGCAGGCCGGTCCAACCCGCGCCGTTCCAGTACCAGCCGTCGGTCAGGCGCGTCAGGCGCAGGCGGATGTTGAAGACCGCGCCCCAGTTGCCGAGCGGCAGGTCGTAGGCCGTGCCCGTGACCTGCGGCAGCGCCGAGACGGTGGAGAAGGCCACCGGCAGGCGCACGTCGGTGTAAGGCGCCTCGGTGTCGTAGATCGTGGTCTGCGTGGAGTAGGTCGTCGAGTAGGTTCCCGCCTGGTTGATGGCGCGCGCCTCGACGCGGTACGACTCGCCGCTCACCCACGGCAGGCCGCTCGACAAAGTCCAGTTCGTCCACAGCGGGTTGGAGACCGAAGCCGCGTCGAACCAGGCCGCGTCGCCCTGCGTCGCGGGGTCGAGGTCGAAGGGGTGGGCCCCGCCCGGGTTGGAGTGGCGGTTGATGCCGGTCGTGCGGGTCACGCGCACCTGGACCTTGGCCAAGGAGGTCGGGATGGCGTCGTTCGCCGTGCCGGCCAAGGCGGACAGGTCGCTGCGGCGGAGCGTCGAGGGCACGGTGACGCCGACCGTCGGGGTCGCGGTGTTGTAAGTGAAGGTGTTCGAGCTGACCCCGTTGGCGAAGACGTCCTGCGTGTTGCCCGCGTTGTCCTGAGCGCGCGCGATCACGCTGTAGCTCTCGCCCGTCGTGTACGGGTTCGGGGTCGGCGTGTAGGTCCAGGCGCCCGGCAGGCCGGAGGCCGGGACGAAGTTCGGGCAGGGCACGGTGAAGCCCGCGCCGTACACGTAGCACAGGTTGGTGGCGAGACGCTCGATGGACACGGCGACGGTCGAGACGTTCGTCGCCGCGCGCGGGCCGCCGCCATCGGGGTCGGGGTCGCTCGACGCGCCGGTGATCGCGAAGCCGCCGGTGCGGTAGCCGCCATCGACCGGGATGGCCACCGTCGCCGTCGGGCTCGAGGAATCGAAGCGGAAGTTGAAGTTCTGGTCGCGCTGGTTGCCGGCCTTGTCGAGCGTGCGCGCGCG
Source organism: Elusimicrobiota bacterium (assembly GCA_016191335.1). GTDB lineage: Bacteria > Elusimicrobiota > Elusimicrobia > UBA1565 > UBA9628 > GWA2-66-18. The sequence goes on from JACPOW010000035.1 coordinate 59,703, forward strand.
CAGGAGGTACAGCTGGCCGTCGGCGAGCGTCGGATAGTTCCAGGTCCAGTTGTCCGAGGCCCCGAGGACGTAGGTGCTCGTCGTGAAGAAGGTGGGCGCGCCCGCCGTCCAGACCGAGCCGTCGTACCAGTTCCCGAGCCCGGCGCCCGAGGAGATGGCGAGCTTGAGGTAAGAGATGCCGGCCGGCGCGTCGGTCGCGGTGCCGGCGATGCTGGCGATCTGCGGGCCGAGCGCGCCCGCCGCCGGGACCGTCACCGCGGCCGTGGCCGCGTCGGTGTCGAAGCGGAACGCCGCCGAGGAGATCGCGGTCTGGACGTTCGTCGCGATGTCGGTGGCCGACGAGCGCAGGACGTACTCCTGGGCATGGACCCAGGGTTGAGACGGGAAGGCGAACGACCACGCGCCGACCGTGCCCTGGGCGCCGAACCAGGCCGCCGGGCAGGGCTGGTTGAAGGCGTTGGTCGCCGGGTTGTAGCACTGGCCGCCGGCGAGGTCGAGGATGGAGAGCATCACCGTCGAAACCGCGACGTTGTCGAAGGATGTTCCGTTGAACGAGGGCATCGAGTTGGAGAACGAGCCGTCCTTCGGGCCGATGATGCCCGCCAAGGGAGGCGTGTTGTCGAAGGTGAAGGTCGAGCCGCGCGGCGAATCCCACGCCTCGGTGTTCCCCCCTCCGCCCGCGTTGTCCTTGCCGGCGACGGTCAGGTAGTAGGACACGCCCGAGATCAACTGGCCGGGACCCGGGACCGGGATGTTGCCCGAAACGAAGTTCCAGGAGGACACGTACACGACCACGCCTTGGCCGATGTTAAGATCGACGATGGCCGGGTTCCACCCGCCGAAGCCGTCCCAGTACTTGCCGTCGTCCAAGCGTTTGAGGCGCGCGAACATCTCCGAGACGACTCCGGGGTTGCCCGCCGGGAAGTCGGCGGCCGTGCCGGTGATCGCGGGCAGGGTCTTGACCACCGAGCCGTTGGCCGGGACGGTGACGCCAGACTCCGGCGTGAGGACGTCGTAGACGAGGGTCCGGCTCGAGTACGGCACCGAGAAGGTGCCGGCCTGGTTCTGCGAGCGGGCGACGATGGTGTAGGTGCTGCCGTTGAGGAAGGGCACCGCGCTCGACACCGACCAGCTCGTCCAATCCACGGCATAGGTCGCGTCGAACCAGGCCAGGTCGCCGTTGATCTGGTTGAAGCTCAGGCCCGCCGCGGGGTTCGCGTACACGTTGCTGTCGTTGAGGACGCGGATCTGGACCTTGCGCACGCTGTTGGGCGCGGTGGCCGACGCCGTCCCCGCGATCGTCGCCGGGACGGTCAGCTTCTGGCGGTTCGGAGCGCCGGCGTCGGGCGGGGTCACCACCGTCACGAGCGGCTTGGTCGAGTCGTAGGCGAAGGTGACGGGCGCGGCCGGGACCTCGGTGTTGCCGGTCGCGGCGCCCACGGCCTTGTCCTCGGCGAAGACCTCGAGCGTGTAGCTCAGGCCGTCCTGCCAGGTCAAGGTCGAGACGATCGAGTTGAAGCTCCACGAGTTGGTGCCCGGGGCGTAAGCCGCCGTGCTCTGGGCCACCGCCACGGTCCAGGTGCTGGCCAGCTGGTCCCAGTAGAAGTTGTTGTCCGTGCGCTTGAGCTGGATCTTGACGTTCTTGATGCCGGCGCCGTTCGCCCCGAACTGGTCGAGCGTGGCGCCCGTCAAGGTGGGCGGGACCGCGAGGAACGCGCCGACCGTCGGGAAGGACACCGACGAGACGGGCGAGGAGCGGTCGATGTTGAACTGGCGGAGCTGGAAGGGCGTCTCGCGCACCGCGGCGTAGTTGATGCCCGTGGCCTTCACCGTGAACGTCGTGTTGTTGACGGCGGACCAGTCCGGCATGAACTCACCGCCGGGCGGGTAGCTCCAGTTGCCGCCGCTCGGCGTGACCACGCGCGTGTTGATGCCGTTGTCGACAAGGCAGGGGACCCAGTTGAAGCCCGCCCCGCCGCCCCAGCACTCGCCGGTGTCCGCGCGCTTGACCTGCAGCTCGACGGAGGACGTCACGCCGTTGGCCGTACCGGCCAGGGCGTTGAGGGCGTTGTAGAACTGGAGGCTGACCGGGGAGGTGATCGCGGTGACGGCGGGCGGCGGCAGGAAGCGCACGCGGCTGTAGGCCGGCTGCCCGGCGGTCGGCAGCGGCGAGGCGTTGCCCGCGCGGTCGGAGGCGCTCGAGTTGATGACGTAGTAGGAGCCGACGAACAGGTTCGCGTTGATCGTGGCCGAGTTGAACTGCCACTCGCCGCTGCCCGGGTTGTAGGTCGTCGGGTTCCAGACCACGCTCGGCGACCAGTTGTTCAAAGCCGCGTTGAAGTACAGGCCGGCGAACGGGTCGCCGTTGCCGGTGTTCTCCGCGAAGACGCTGACGAACACGGCGCGCACGTCCGACGAGGACGAGTTGATCTTGAAGTCGACGGCGGTGCCGATGATGGAGGCCAGGCTCGTCGTGTCCAGGCCGTCGGTCGGGATGGTGATGCCCGAGGTGGGCGGCGTGCCGTCGAAGGTGATCGTCGCGAGTCCCACCATGTAGTTCGGGAAGACGCCGGTGTTGCCCGCCAGGTCGGCGGCGAACACGCGCACCGCGTACTGGCGGCCGTTGGGCGAGGCGTCGCCGCGCACCCAGTCCGTGGGCAGCGCGGTCAGGGACCAGGAGCTGGCGTGGACGACGGCGGTGGTGCTGATCGCCCCCGCCTGCCAGCCCAAGCCATCCCAGTAGCGCAGGCCGCCCGGGATCGCGTGGGCGGGCGCGGCCTGGTCGGAGACGTCCTCGATCTGCACGCGGACCAGGTTGATGCCCGACGCGATGAGACCCGGAGCCACCAGGGGCTCGGTGAAGGTGCCCGAGGACAAGGTCAAGGTCGTCGTGCTGATGTAGCTCGCGTGGAGCGGGGTGTCGAACGCGGCCGAGGGCGTGGAGCGGTCCACGACGAAGGTCGTCGTCGAGTACACGGTGTCCGTGAAGCCCTGAAGGTCGGCCGCGCGGGAGATCACCTCGTAGCGGTAGCCATCCCAGAAGTTACCGTCGTTGATGGCCGCGCCCTGACTCTGGAAGGTCTGCACCGTCTGGGGCGCGCCGCCCAAGGTCGTGGGCAAGTTGAAAGGCTGGTCGGCGATGTTCCAGCCCACGCCGTCCCAGTAGCGGCGGGTGTTGACCGAGTCGATCTGCACCGCCTTGAGCTTCACCTCGAGCAGGCCCACGCCCTTCGTGGCGGCCAGCGCCTGGTCGTCGGCGGTGCCGAGGATGGGCGTGACGCCGCCGGTCAAAGCGGTATTGTTGGCCGGGTAGGTGAAGCCCGAGGTCGGGGCGAAGTAGTCCACCCGCATGGCCTTGCCCGTGCCCACCGTCGGCTCGACCGAGCCGCGGTTGTCGTTGCCGGCGCCGTCGATGCCGCGCGCGAAGACCTCGTAGGTGCGCGGCACGGCGTTCAAGGTCATGGCGGCGGCCAGGGCGGAGTCGACGAAGGTCCACGAGGAGACGTGGATCGCCGCGGGGCGCCAGCAGGTCGCCGGGTTGTAGGAGACGAAGGCCGCGCCGTTCCAGAACGCGCCCAGAGGGTCGCGGACCGCGACCAGTATCTGGAGGCCGGGCGGGGACACCGTCTCGGAGTAGGTGCCGGAGGACAGGACGAAGCCGGTCGCGTAGGACTGGTCGATGGGGCGCACGATGGTGGTCGTCGGCGCGAAGGCGTCGAAGGTGAAGAATTTAGTAACGTCCGCCTCGACGTTGCCCGCCTTGTCCGTCGCGCGCAGGTCGACCCTGTATTGCTCGCCGTCGCTCCAAGCGGGCAAGGTGTCCCCCGCCGGGTTCGACGGCGGGTAGGTCCAGGAGGCCGGATCGGCGGTGGTCGTGGACACGGTGCGATACGCCGGGGCCGGGTTGAAGCCCCCGCCCTGCCAGTAATCCCCGGTGCCGCCACTGTTACGGATCGCGATCTCGACCTTCGTCAGGCCGCTCTTGGCCTCGCTCGCGGGGAGGTTGACCCAGTCGAGAGCGGTACCCGACAGCGGCGTGCCCTGCCACGAGAGCGGGTAGAAGGACTGGCCGGGGACGGTGATCGTCGTCGAGGGCTTGTTGACGTCGTACTTGAAGCTCACAGGCAGGCCGAAGCCGGAGTCGTTGCCCGCCAGGTCGACGGCCTTGGCGCGGAGCTGATAGGCCTTGTTGTCGATCCACGGGGGTGCCGCGTAGGTCCACGGGTTCGTCGAGGTCGCCGGCACGAAGCTCGAGACGGCCACCCACGCCCCCCCGTCCCAGTACAGGTTCGGCGTGTCGGAGACGTCCTTGATCTCGAGATCGACGCGGAAGACGCCGGCGGGAGAGTCGCTCGAGGTGCCGCGCAAGGTGGCGAGCGGCCGCGCCGTGCCGTAGTTCGGGAAGGCGGCCATCGGCGTGGAGACCACAACGCTCGGGCCGCCGCGGTCGAGGACGAAATGCGAGGTCGTCGGGACCTCGAGGTTGCCGGCGTTGTCGAGCGCGTGGATGGCGATGCCGTACGCCGTGCCGTCGAGCTGGGTGATCGTCGGGGCCTGGTAGCCGAACATCGCGCCGGGGTAGGTCCAGGCAACCACGCCGGTGGAGCCCGCGACCTGGACCGGCAGCTGGGTCGGGACGTCGGGCGTGCCGGTGTTCCAGGCGTTGCCGTTCCAGTAGACGCTGCTGGCGCCGACGACGTACCAGACGCGCAGGTAGTAGGTGTTCGCCAGCGACAGGTCCGAGTTCGAGGTGCCGGCGATCGTGTTCAGGTTCTGGATGAAGCCGGTGCCGGGCGGATCGTTGACGACGGACACGGGCGGCGTGTCGTCCACCTTGAAGTCGACGAGGCTCACGTTCTGCACGAAGGTCGAGGCCAGGTTGCCGGTGAGCGCGCCCGAGGAGGCGCGTGCCCGGTCGCGGGCGCGCGTCTGCGCGTGGAACACCTGGTCGCCGACGGGGACCCAGTCGGCGCCGGTGAACAGGGTGGACCAGGTCGCCGTGCCGGCGGTGACCGGCTGCCAGCAGCCGGGGGTCGCGCAGGCCGTCAGCTCGACCGTCGTCGAGGAGAACTTGGTGCCGTTGAAGTTGACGGCGCCGGTGTAGTAGTAGCTCGTCGGGCCGACCACGTACCAGATCAGGTTCTCGACGGACTGGACCGCGTCGTTGTCCACGTACAGACCGGCCTCGGCGTCCGCCGAGGTTCCCGTCAGCGCCGAGCCGCCGTTGAGCTGGCTCGAGCGGTAGGAGACGCCCTGCAAGGGCTTGGTGAACGCGGCGGAAGGAGCGGCCTTGTCCACGTTGAAGGTGCGGCTCGACAGCGGCGCCGTGAAGAGGGTCTGGGTGTTGCCCGCGTAGTCCACCGCGCGCGCGGTGATCGTGTACGGCTTGCCGGAGGTCAGCAAGGTCGTCAGGTTGGCGTTCGAGTAGGTCCACGGGTTCGTGCCCGTCGCGACGAAGAAGTTCGGGCAGGCCGCCGTGAAGGTCTGGAACGCGTTGCTCCAGCAGATGTCGTTGTGCGGCTCGCGGATCTGCAGCTCGACGCGCTGGACGTCGGAGAACTTGTTGTTGGCGTTGGCGCCGCCCGGGTCGGTCGAGGTGCCCGAGATCGTGGCCAGGTTCAGGTACACCTGCCCCGACGACGGCTGGCTGAGGATGCCGACGGGCGGCGAGGTGTCGAAGACGAAGGTGAAGGCCGCCATCTGGCCCTCGACGGTCGTGTCGTTCCCGGCCTTGTCCCCCGCGTGGGCGAAGAGCGAGTAGTCCTCGCCGTCCAGGAGTTTGGCCCCGGCCAAGGTGGTCGTGCTCCAGGTGAAGGGGCCGGTCCCGGAGAAGTTCGGGGCCTCGATCAAGATCTCGGAGAGACCGGGAGCGAAGGCCGTCCCGTTCCAGTAGTCGCCCGTCACGGAGTTCTTCAGGCGCACCCTCACGCCGCTGAAGAGCACGGACGGAGGCTTCACGTTGGCGCTGTCGTCCGACGTGCCCGAGATCGTGGGCAGGACGCTCAAGCAGGCGTCGGTCCCCCCGCAGGGGGCGGAGGCGGGATTGGTGAAGCCGGACAGCGGCGCGGTCCGGTCGAAGACGAAGGTGCGCGTGAACGGCACGCCGGGCAGGCCGGCGCTGTTGAGGGGCGTGACGGTCAAGCTGTAAGACGCGTTGTGCACCGCGTACGGGGCGGACAGCGGCTGGCTCCAGTTCTGCGGATTGCCGGCCGTGACGGTGACGAGGGTGAACGTCGACGCGTCGTCGGTCCAGGCGGCGGAAGGCTCGTACCAGTAGCTCGTCGGCGGGGTCAGGCGCTGGAGGGCCAGGCGCACGCCCCCGCCGGCCAGGCGCAGGTTCTGGCCGGTGCCGATGATGGTGTTGACCGGCGCCGCCGAGTTCGGACCGTAATGCTTGGGGTCCGGGCCGGTGGGCTGGGTCAGGATCAAGCTCGGCTCGGGCGCCTGCAGGTAGAACTCGATGTCGAACCCGGCGTGCGCGGTCTCGACGTTGCCCGCCTGGTCGACCGCCCGCGCGGTGACGGTGAAGGTCGAGAAGTTGTCGAAGGCGGTGGTCGTCGCGTCGTAGGTCCAGGCGTAGGTCGTGCCGGTGATCAGGCCGCCGATGACGCCGGAGGAGAGCTCGACCGCGCCCGCCTGCCAGGCGTTGCCGTTCCAGTAGCGGCCGACGTTGGGGCCGGCGGTCTCCTTGATGGTCAGGCGCACGCCCGCCAGCTGGCCGGGGATGTCGTCGCGCGCCGTGCCGTAGATCACGCTGACGCCGGTGTTGTAGAGGACGGGGGCCGTGGCCACCGACACGGGCTCGGCCGCGTCATAGACGAAGCTCTTCGTCGAGGTCACGACGTCGAGGTTCCCGCCCCGGTCCTGCGCGCGCACGACGACCCGGTAGACCTTGGTCGAGGTCAGCGCGCCCGCCGGCAGGGCGAAGGTCCACGTCCCGCTCGACTGGCCGACGAAGGCCGCCGTCGACCAGACGGGCGCTGCCGAGGCGAAGGACGAGCCGTCCCACCAATCCGTCGAGGTCGTGATCTGGGCGACGGCCACGGTCACGCTCGTCGCGGCGATGCCGGCCTCGAACTCGCGCGTGCCGGGGGCGCACAACGGGACGTTCAGGATGCAGAAACGGTCCTCCGCGGTGCCCCGGACCGTTACGGCGGAGGAGCTGACGAAGGCCCCCTCGTTGGGCCAGACGACGGCGCTGGCGGGAGTGCTCAGGTCCACGACGAACGCGTACGACGGCGGCACGGCCTCGACGTTGGTCGCGAAGTCCCGGGCCTGGGACTGGACCGTGTACCGGTACCCGTCCACGAAGGTGCCCGCGCCGAAGATCTTCTTCCACGGGTTCGTCCCGGGACCGTCCAGGGCGTCGTCGAAGCCCGGGTCGACGCCGGCCCAGCCTCCCAGGATCTGCCAGTAGAATCCGTCGGAGCGTCCCAGTTTGTAGCGAACCATGCTGACGCCGGAAGGCTGGCGCACGCCGAAATACGGGTCGTCGCTCGACGTGCCCCCGATGGTCGTCAGCGACGGCAGGTTGACGAAGAGCGGCGGCAGGTTGGTGGCCGAGACCGGCGCCGTGTTGTCGTAGGTGAACGTGATGCCCCCGACGTCGTTGTCGAGGTCGGCGTTGCTCGGCGTCGCGGAGACGTTTCCGGCCGCGTCGACGGCGCGCGCCCAGGCGACGAAGCGCGTCGAGTCGAGGAACGCGAGATTCGGGTAGGCCAGGCTCCAGACCGACAGGCCGGAGGCCGTGCGCCATTGGCCGTACTTCGTGCCGACCACCGTGTCCCAGTCGCCCAAGGTGTTCGTGTTCCCGCCGTTCCAGTAGCCGGCGCCCGTCCCGCCGCCGCCGATCTGCTTGGACTTGAGGATGATCTGGACGCCGCCCAGCCCCGAGGCGCCGGACGCCTGGTCGTTGGCCGTGCCCGCGAGCGCGATGAGCCCGGCGAGATTGAGATAAGCCGAGGCGGTCGGGGCCGTCGCCACGACGACGGGCGCCTGGGAGTCGTAGCGGAACGCCGAGCCGGAGCCGACGGGCGTCGGCCCCTGCTGGAGGTTGGTCGCGACGTCGAGCGCGTCCACGACGACGCGGTAGGTGGCGCTCGACTCGAGCATGCCGGCGGGCACGGCGGTGGACCAGGCCAAGGACGCCAGACCCTGGAGCGTCGTGCTCGCCACCTGGGTCCACGCGGAGCTCGGCGGAGCCGGAGGCGGGTCGGAGATCGTTCCGTCGAAGGCACTCGTGTTCCAGTTCCACCAGCCGATCGAGGCGGCGCCGCCGTCCGTGTGGCGGATGGCCATGTAGGTCTTGGACACGCCCGAGGGATTGGCGCCGGGGTCGGTCGCCGCGCCCGAGAACGCGCTCAAGGCATTGACGGCCGAGCCGTTCGCCGGGACCGACACGGTCGAGGTCGGTCGGGCGAGGTCGTAGGTGAACGGCTGGGTCTGGGCGCCCGCCGAGGCGCCGGGCAGCATGCCGTTGGAGAAGTTGACCGTGTTGCCCGCGAGGTCGCGCGCGTACACGAAGACGGTGTAGTTCACGCCGTCGGCGAGCTTGCCGGCGAACTCGGGAGCCACGTACTGCCAGCTCGTTCCGCCCTTGTAGACCTGGGTCGACCACGCCACCGAGGACTGGCTGGTCGTGAAGTCCCGGTCGGCCTCGTTCCACCACACGTTCTGCGCGGCGCCCGAGGAGACGCCGACCCAGACCTGGGTGATGCCCGAGGCGCCGGTGCCGACGTCCGAGATCGCGCCCCACGTGTAGGTGCTGACCCGCGTGGACTCGGCGTTGTTCGAGTAGGGAGGGTTCGCCGGCGGGCTGGCCGGGAACGAGATCGAGATCGCCGGCGGGGTCACGTCGTAGTGGACGCCGTAGACGGTCACCGGCGACTGGACGTTGCCGACCAGGTCGGTCGCGCGGGAATAAAGGAAGTAGAGCTGGTTGTCCGCGAACGCGCCGGTCAGGTCGTTGTAGGTCCAGTTCAGGCCCGCCAAGGTCGCGGTCGTCCAGTAGGGCGTGGTGAACGTATAAGAGGAACCGGTCCAGTCCGGGCCGGTGACCGGGTTCGTGGTGATGCGGATCTCGACCTTCTGCGTGCCCGACAGGGAGCCGTCGTGGGTGCCGGCGAGGGCGGTCAGCGCGTTGACGTAGGAACCGTCGACGATGCCCGTCATCGTCGAGATCGGCGGCGTGCCGTCCACGATGAAGGAGGTGACCGCCGACGGGGCGCTCAGGTTGCCCGACGACTGGGAGACGCTGCCGTCGGCCAAGGTCGAGGCGTCGTGAGCGGTCGCGAACGTATGGTAGATCTTGTCCGTGGCGCCTCCGGCGCCGCCCGCCAGGTACTGCACGGGGGTCGGGACCAGCGGCAAGGTCCAGCTCGTGCCGTTGGCCTGCACCGAGCTGACCGTCGTGGAGAAGCCGGCGCCCGTCCAGTAGTAGCTCGTCGGGCCGATGACGTGCCACAGGAGGACGTCAATGCCGGGGACGAGCAGGCCCGCGGAGGTCCCGTTGATCAGGGGGTCGCTGGCGGTCCCGTCGATGCCGATCGCCGAGGCGGAGGCCGGCGTGTAGGCGGCGAGGCTCGGCTGGGTGATGGCGACCGTGGGCGCGTCCTTGTCCACCGTCATCGTGAACGAGGAGCCCGCCGCCGTGAACTCGGTCTGGACGTTGCCGGCGACGTCGACGGCTCGCACCGCGATCACGTACTCGCCGCTGACCAAGGCGATGTCGAGGTTCGCGTTCGTGTAGGTGAAGGTCGCCACGCCGGGCGCGGACTGGTAGAACCCGGTCGCGGGCAGCCACGCGGCGGGCAGGGAGCAGACGGTGCCGAAGTTGACGCCGCCGAAGCAGGAGCCGTTGGCGTTGCGCTGGATCTTCACCTGGACGGTGGCGATGCCCGAGGGCGAGCTGTTGGAGTCGCCGAGCTTCGGGTTCGGGTCGCGAGCGTTGCCCGAGATGGTGGCCAAGGTGTTGATGACGGCGGTCGGCAGGGGCACCGTGATCGCCGCCGTCGGCAAAGAGATGTCGTAGCGGAACACCGTGCCGACGCCGGTCCCGGTGTTGCCCGCCTTGTCCGTCGCGATCAGGTTGACCCGGTACTGGTAGCCGTCCTCGAACATCATCTCGCTCGTCAGATAGGTCGTCGTATAAGTGAAGAGGCCGCCGCCCTGGTCGGAGCCCACGAGGTCGTCGCCGGGCGCGGCGACGAAGGTCGAGGCGTTGACCGCCCACTCCTTGGCGTCCTTCATGCGCACGACGCGGAAGCGCACGCTCGAGCTCAGCAGGCTGTTCGGCTGGCCGGGCGCGGACGGGTCGTTGACCGTGCCGGACAGGGAGGACAGCTGCCCGGCCTTATGCGCGGCCATCGACGGGTTCGTCACCGCGTTGACGGGCGCCGAGGAGTCGATGACGAAGGTCTGCGTGTCGAGCACGCCGGAGCAGCCGCCCTCGACGGAGTTGCAGACGCGCAGGTCCACGGTGTAGTTGGCGTTGTTGCGCCACGGTCCGGGGAAGGCGTACAGCCAGTCGGTGCCGACGACGTTGATCAGGGCGCCGGTGGGGCTCGTCACCCAGGTGCTGACGGCGATCCAGGGGTAGGCGGCGTTGTTGTCGAAGTAGAGGTTGGCGTCGGTGTCCTTGATGCGGAGCTGGGCGTGGGTGTTGCCCACCGCCACGCCGGTGAGCGAGGTCAAGGTCGTGGGCTGGTAGAACGGGAAGGTCGCGTCGCCGATCGAGGGCTTGACGACGCTGCCGGAGGAGCCGGGCGCCACGATGCGGACGCGGACGTGGTTGCTGTTGTTGGCGGCCCCGGAGTTCCACTGCTCGACGTTGTTGACGTTGTCGGTCGAGCGCGCGATGATGTGGTAGAACACGCCGACGCTCCAGGCCGAGACGGCGTTGGTGTTCAGGCTCCACGACGCGCCGGTCTTCTCGAACCAGTTCAGCGCGCCGGTGAAGGAGTCCGCGCCGGTCGGGCCGGTCGCCGACGGGCCGGTCAGACACTTCGTGAAGTCCGGGCTGCCCGCGCTGTCCTGACAGATCGCGATGAAGGTCTTGCCCAGGCCCGAGCCGGTGCCCGGGTCGCCGGCGTTGCCGTCGATGGAGGCGACGGGCGCCGTGATGTCGCTGCTGTTGACCGGGTTGGTGATGACGGTCTGAGGCGGGGCCTTGTCGACGCGCACGCAGCGCACGCCCGTGATGGACGGCGAGACGGTGTTGCAGTCGACGGGGGTGGCCGGGACCTCGGTGTTCGGCTTCCACACGCCGCCGGAGGTGACGGCGGAGTCCTTGCCGCGCACGCGCACGCGGTAGGTGCCGCCGTTGGCCATGGATTCCCACAGGCCGCCGGGCACGCCGATCTGGGTGTTGTAGGTGTAGCTCGAGGCGATCACCGTCATCGCGCGGAACGCGGCCGGGGTGCCGCAGGTCGCGCCGAACGACGAGCCGTTCCAGCACTGGCCGCTGCCCGTGTCCTGGACCTCGGTCTCCACCTGGCAGATGTTCGGCGAGCCGCCGGGCCAGCCGCCGGGGCCGCCCGTCATCGAGCAGGACGTGTCGTTTCCGGCGCCGGGGCCGGAGACGGGCAGGTCGAAGGACCTCGTGATGATGAACGGCAGGTCGAACCCGGTGTGCGACGAGTACCAGACGTTGTTGAAGCTCGTCGACGGAGCCACGAGGGTCGAGCTCGGGGCCTGGACCTCCCAGTGGAACACCGCCTTGAGCGTGATCGTCGAGCTCACGTTGGTGTAGGTGGAGACGACGTTGTCCTGGCCCCACACATACAGCTGATAGGTCTCCGTCGAGCGCGAGTCCCAGAACGAGGCGTTCAGGTCGCCGAGGGGCGAGAAGCTCCAGTTGTTTCCCGAGAACGAGGTGATGACCGGGTCGGCGCGCGCCGCGAGCCAGCTCGGGCCGGAGGCGTTGAACCACTTGCCGTCGGACTCACGGCGGACGCCGACGCCGACCTGGAACATGCCGGCGGGGTTCTTGCCGATCTGGTTGAGCTCGTCGACGGCCTGGCCGGTGATGGCGTTGGGAAGGTCGGCGGAGTCGCCGAACGTCGTGCCCGAGGAGACGCTGATGCCCGAGATCGTCGGCGGCGAGGTGTCGTAGATGAAGCCCCAGTCGTAGGAGCGCAGGTTCCCGGCGACGTCCGTGATCTCGTAGTGCAGGAAATAGTCCTGGGCGTTGCGCCAAGGGATGCTCGTGGCGAGCGCGACCTGGAACGGGATCGTCGTCGTCGAGGTCGCGTTGTTCCAATAGTAGGTCAGCTCGGGGTTCTGGAACGGCCAGGAGTCGCCGGCGACGGCGAAGGCGTTCTGGTCGTACTGGGTGAGGCCGAACTGGCCGTTGTAGCGCAGGTTGTAGCGCACGCTCGCGATGCCCGAGCCGGTGCCGTCGTTGAGGTGCAGGCGGATCGAGGTCAGGGGGTTCGAGGACTGGTACAGGCCGACCGAGGAGTTGGTCCCGATGACGACCGAGGAGTTGCTCAGCGCGTCCGTGCTGATGAGGACCTTCGCGATCGTCGGCGGGGTGTTGTCGAGGCGCAGGTAGTAGCGCAGCACCGGGGAGACCGCCGTCCCCGTGGAGTTGCCCGCGGAGTCCGTCGCGTAGGCCTCGATGCGGTAGGTCTTGCCGTCAGCGAATTGGGCGGCGGCGGCCGTGAGGTCCCAGGACCAGGGATCGGAGGCGTCCGCCGCGCTCAAAGTCTGGGTGAACTCCTTATATGCGTCGCTCGGCGCGATCGCGGCGAAAGCCAAGGTGCCGGGATCGAGCCAACGGGAGACGCTCTCGGCCGCGCCCGGCGCCAGTTCGGCCACGCGCACGTAGACGTGCTGCTGGTCGAGGTTGTCGGCGACGTTGTCCCGGATCGCGCCCGTGATGCCCGCAAACCCGGTCACCCAGGTCGCCGCGCCCGAGCTCAGCGCCAACCCGGCGGGCGCCGTGATCGTCACCGTGGGTATTTGCGTGTCGTAGATGAAGGTCGTGTAGGCGCTCGTGCCCGAGGTGGACTGGTCGATCTTGCGGCCGGCCGCGTCCTTGGCGAAGCCGGAGATCGCGTACTTTCGTCCGTTCTGCCACTGCGGCAGCTTGATCGAGGTGGCGTTGTCGATCTGGACGTTGGTGGCGCCGATCTGGCCGGCGGCGAAGACCGTCTGAGGCGTGTACGGCGCGGCGGTGGACAGCCACACCGGCACTCCCGGCTGGCCGCTGAGGACGCCCGCGGTCGTGAAGGCGACCCAGGTCTCGGTCGAGCCCGTCGGGATGCCGATGTCCTGGACCATGATGCTGCTGACCAGCACGCCCGTGCCGAGGTCGGAGAACTGGTAGGAGATGGCGGTCACGCTGTTCGTGGCGCCCGAGACCGGCAGCTGCAAAGCCGCGGTCGGGGCGAAGCGGTCGAGGTTGATGCCGACCGTGCTGATCTGCACGGGATAATAAGGATCGCCGACGCCGCCGTCGCGCGTCTGCGCGCGCACCGCGAGCTCGTAGGGGCCGTCGTCGGGGATGTTGGCCGTGTTCGAGGTGTCGAACGGGAAGGAGTAGGTGGTATTGCTCGCGGTCAGGGCGGCGAGCTTCCATTTGTCCTCCTCGGTGACGAAGCCGGAGGTGGTCATCACCGAGCCGTTCCAATTCTTGCCCGTGGCCAGGTGGGTGATGCGCACCGCGGCCGAGCTGATCCCGGTCTGGCCGAAGTTGTTGAAGCCGACGGTGCCGGCGATCACGCTGAAGCCGAGGTTGTTGCCCGGTCCGGGCGAGGTGACCGAGGCCGTCGGCACGGTCACGTAGAAGGTGCCGCCCGCGGAGAGCGCGGTGCCGGAGGACGGATTGGTCACCAGGATGGTGTACTGGCCGCCCTGCGCCGCGGTCGAGATCTTAAGGTAAGTCGTCAGTCCCAGGTTGGTGTAGGACATCGAGGCGACGGTGATCTCGGGCTCGAGGTAGCCGTCCTGGCGCTGAAACTGGACCTTGACCGTGTAGGAACTCGGCACGATCGCCCCGGTCAGACCGGTCCAATTCATGAAGTCCGTGCCCGTGCTCTTGATCGGACGGCTCAGGAGGGTCGTGCCGTCGTTGCTTAAGAGCGTGCCGCCGGAGACGAAGCCGTTGAGGCCGGCGTCGAAGTCGGCGACACCCGTGATCGTCGGCGCGTTCAGGCGCAAGGTCAGGGGCTTGTCGGAGCCCGCTCCGCCGTTGCGGTCGTACTTCGTGGGATATTCCTGGCCGTCCGGCATGGCGACGCGCAGATCGTAGTCGAAACCGGCATTAACGAAGGAAGAGAGCGTGATGAACGCGCGGATGTTCGAGGTGGTGACCCAGGTCACCGAGCCCACCGTGATCTCGCTTTGCGAGCCGGAGCTCGACAGCACGTAGAACTTCGGCGTGGGCGTACTCGTCGTCGGGATGAAGTTGGTGCCGACGATATCCAGCTCGTAGGTCGGACGTGTCAGGAATACGTTCGCCGGCAGCGTCGAGACCGAGGTCACCGTGGGGATCGGGTAGGTCGAGGTGATGATCTTGTCGAAGTAGGTGCCGGTGTCGTCGTGCCAGATCACCGGGATCGGATCGGGGTAGACGGCCCAGAAGCCGGGCTTGGGATTGTCGATGTTCGCGCCGTTGCGCCAGGACACGATCCCGTCGCATTCGTTGTTGGCGGTCGTGGTCATGGTCGAGCGGCAGGCGCGGTAGAACAAAGTGTCGTTGTTGGTGCTGCCCCAGATGGCGTAGAAGTCGTTGCGGTTGCTCTGGCCGCCGCTGCGGTACAGCATCGTGACCGCCGGGTTCTGCAGCGGAAAGTTGCCGTCGTCGACCGTCCGCCCGGCGAGGACCATCGTGCTGGTCACCACGCCGGTCGCGTTGGCCTTGCGGCGATAACCGATGTGGCCGCCTGTCGAGACGAAGACGATATGCGCGACCGGCGAATTGACCTCATTGATGATGCTGAAGGAAAAACCCTCGGTATTCATGCTGACGCCGGCGACGGCATCGGTATTGTTGTAGCCGTGGATGAGGTTATCCATATCGAGCATCACGCCGCCGTTAATGTCATAGTTTTGAGTCGTGTCCGGGTCGGCGCCATTCATGCTCCTCAGTTTGAGGGTCTGCGAGCTGATCCAGATGAGCGCGCCGTCACCCTGGTTGAGGGTCGTGGCGCCCGGGTCCACGTTGTTGAGGCGCGCGCCGAGGATATAGTTGGGCGTGCTGTTGTCGACGACCGGTGCGATGGACAGGCCCGCCGGGTTGAGCACGCTCGGGTCGCCGCCGTCGCCCGCGCCGGTGCCGTCGTTTTCGTTGCAGAACGCATAGACGTTCGGGTTGCCGTTCGTGTAGTCGCTGAGGTCGGGCAGCAGGTTGGTCACGCCGATAGCGCCCATGTTGTTGTTGGCGAGCAGCGCGTTGTCGGTGTTGCCGAACACCGCCACGTGGGAGCCGTTCGTGGAGCTCGAGTAGGCCACGACTGCGGGCTTACCGCCGCCCTGGATGTCCCAAACCGTGGAGTTTGTGAGGTTGGATCCGTACTGGCAGATCGAGTTGGCGACGCGCAAGGTCATGCGCTGGCGGCGGATGCCGGAGGCGGCGTCCCAGGTGATGGTGCCGTTCGAGTTCAAGGTGCCCCAGCGCATGAACACGCGGTTGCCGCTCGAGTCGCCCATCGCGAGGTCGGCGGACGGGGCGCTTCCGGGCGCGTCGGCGGCCGCGTCGCCGGCGGCCACATAGACGCGGTTGAGGCTGGCCACGTACCAGATGCTGGGCTCGCCGGCCGCGGCGTCGGGGGCCGTCTGCGAAAACGGGAATACGTCCAAAGGCGCCGTCCATTCCTGGCCGTCCACGGAGAAGCGCCACACGGCGCGGTCGGAGCTGACCTCCCGGAAGAACGACCAGTAGCCCGTCCCCGGCACGTAGATCACGTTGCGCTGGCCGCCGTAGGCGGTGCTGGTGCCGGCCACGCCGAGCTTGCGCTGGGCGGCGGAAGCGCCCAAAGTCAGCGATAGCGCCGCCACCCCTGCCAAGGCCAGGCGTCCCAGGCGCGCCGTCAGGGAGAGCCGTTTAACCACGCACCCTCTTCAGCGCCTCGCCCGCTTCATGCCGTACGTCGGGATCGGCGTCCTTGGCGGCGGCCTTTAACGCCACGCGGGCGGGCAAAGCCGTCCGGCCCATGCGGCCGAGCGACGCGGCGGCCGCGGCGCGCACGATGGCGACAGGATCGGAGAGAGCAGCCATGAGGGGCTCAACCGCCCCCCCCCCGCCGACCTCGCCCATAGCCGCGCAGGCAAAGGTCCGAACCACGGGATCGCCGTCCTTGGCCGTTTTAACGATGGCCGGCAAGTGAGCCTGGGCGCCCTTCGCGGCCTTGGCCAGCGCCGTGCCGCAAGCGTTGCGGGAATTTTCGACCTTCAGGCAGCGCAGAAAATCCGGGATACGGGTCTGGGAAGCGGGCTTGGCGGTCCGCGCCAAGGCAGTGCCGGCCTGCGACCCCAAAACGGGGTCGTCCAACAGCCCCAGAAGCGGAGGAACCGCGGCGTCCCCGATGCTTTCGATCAACTGCAAAATGCGTTCGCGATGGTAGCGGTTGCGCATCTCCCCCACCAAGGCCGGAACGGCTGCGGCACCCCGCGCGAGCGTTTCGTCGCGATAGGCCAACCGGCGACCCGGGTCACGGTCGGACAGGCCGCGCACCAGTTCCTCAGGCGTCATGGTTTTGGCCGAAACGACAACGGCCGCATCCGGGATCACGCCCGCCTGCGCGCGCGTATAAGAAAGGGCGCACGCCAAAAAGAGCATGGACGCTGCGGTCCATGCGCTGTTTCGCGTGCGCGCGTAATAGGAAGCGATCGAAGACGCAATCCACCCAAGGCTGGTCATTTGACCCTCTATAGTGCGGTTATTCAGCTCAGGCCGGGTGTCGGAATTGTTTCCGAGACGGGGTCCGTACGGTTCTGTAATATTAGGAACTTCGCCGGGCGGCGAAGGGGGGTTGGAGACCCCTTTAACAGCGGAGGACTTCGATTGAGCTTTGGCGGGAAAGGGACGGCGTAAGGCGGTATCCGTGGCGTCGACAGAAGGCCACGGTCACGGCCGAGGAGGCCAGGAGGAGCATCCAGAGGACCGAGATCTTGGGCCCCCCTCCCGGCAGGCCGGGAAGCAGCTCCGGCAGGGCGAAGGCGGCGGCGGCCAGGCGGAAGGCGGCCCCGGCGTCGGCCAGGAGCTCGAGCGCGGACAGGATGGCGCGGGCCTTGGGCAGCGAACTGGTGAAGGCGTTCTGGGCCGCGCGGGTCACGGCCGCGCCTTTCAGGTCGGAGAGGACCTGCTCCCGGGTGACGGGGCGGCCCGCCTCGTCGCGGACGTCGAGCCCGTACTTGTTCTCGATCGCGGCCCGGGGGTCGACCCCTTGGGCGTCCAGGCCGGCCGCGGTCTCCGCGCGGCCGGTCGGGGCCAGCATCAGGAGGGCCAAAAATAGGCCCGGCCCCACCAACCATGGAACCCCTCTGTCCCGTCCATGATAAGCAAGGGCCGAGCGAAATCGTGCGCGCACGCCGTGTATCAGCATGTTTGGTTTCGGTAGCCAGGCGACCTCGGAGTTCTTCGAGGCCCTTCGCTTTGCGCCCCGCCCTCGCGAACGGTTTGCCGGTTTATCGCTCCAACGTCCGACCTTCGGAGTATAACAGGCGCCGTTTTATTGTCAAGACCCAAGGCCCCGACAATCGCATTCCTCGTCGATGGAATCATCACGACTTCCCTTCCTTCGCATCCGGAGCGTCACGCAAGATCGATGAACCTTCCGGCTTCGGAAGGGCGCCGGCGCGGTAGGCGAAGAGCATCATCCCTTCGAGCCACGCCAATCGCTCCGCGGGAGTGACATTGAGCCCGACGGTCAATTGCCGCTTGCGCGCGTCCTCCCATCCGCACTCCCAGTCGTTATCGTCAGGCACCGGAGTCTCTCATGGAAGAGCGTTTTTTCAGCGCTTCCAGCGCCTCGACATCCGACATATCCAGAGGACGCGCGGCGGCCCGCTTCATCGCGATCAAGTCGTCGATGGAGGCCACCTGTATCTTCACGCCCTTCAGGTCGATCGTCCTAGACCGCGACCACAAATCCTCGAAGGGGATCGGGTAGCGAACGAACAGATCCAGGATGAGGAGCGGATCGGCCGGGGAATGCAAACTGAAAACCGTCATGTTTTTGCCCGCGATCCACGACTCTCTTTGAGAAGGGTCGGCAAAAGCGGCCGGATCTACCGGTGCCCGAGCCTTCAGGCCGATCGCCTTCAGCGCCTCCATGGCCTTTCTCGCGGAGACCGGCTCCAAATCGAGGACGATGTCCACGTCCGCCGTCAGGCGCAGATGCCCGTGAAGAACGACCGCAAGCCCTCCGACGACGACGTAGCGCGCGCCCGCTTCATTGAGAGCAAGAAAGACAGGCTCGAAGATGGGCATCGATTCAGCTCAGCTCCAAAGACGCCTCGCGTCGCGCACGATGGTCTGTTCGCGGCTCTGTCCGACGGAGACGATCGCGAACGGCACGCCGAGCAGGCGCTCGACCGCGAGCACGTACTCCCGCGCGCCGCGCGGCAGGTCGGAGAACTTCTTCGCCTTGCTCAGGTCGCCCGAGAAGCCCGGGTAGCTCTCGTAGACCGGCTCGACGTCGAGCTGGGCCCGGCGGGACACGGGGAAATCGGAGATCCTCTTCTTGCCGAGCTTGTAGCCCACGCAGACCTTTATCGGATGGACCCCCGTCAAAGTGTCCAGCTTGGTCATCGTGAGCGCGGTCATGCCGTTCATGCGGATGGCGGCCTTGAGCTGGGGCACGTCGAGCCAGCCGATGCGGCGGGCGCGTCCCGTCGTGGTGCCGTACTCCTTGCCCACCTCGCGGATGTAGTGGCCGACGTGGCCCTCCACCTCGGTCGGGAACGGGCCCAGGCCCACGCGCGTCGTGTAGGCCTTGGTGACGCCCATGACGGCGGTGATGGCCGTCGGGCCGATGCCCGCGCCGGCGCAGGCCCCGCCCGCGACGGGGTTGGAGGAGGTGACGAAGGGATAGGTGCCGTGGTCCAGGTCGAGCATCGAGCCCTGGGCGCTCTCGAGCAGAAGCCGCTTCTTTTTCTTGCGCCCCTCGTCGAGCAGGACCGAGCAGTCGGCCGCGAACGGGGCCAGGAAACGGCGCAGGCGGTCGTAGTCCTTGAAGACCTCCTTCTCGATCTCCTTCAGAGGCTTCACCTTGGCGAGCTCGGCGGCGCGGACCTTGAGGTTCTTGCGCACGAGCTTGCGGAAGGACTCGGGGTCGAGGTAGTCGGCGACGCGGATGCCGATGCGGGCGACCTTGTCCTCATAACAGGGGCCGATGCCGCGCTTGGTGGTGCCGATGCCGCGCCCCCCCTCCTCGCGCAACGTGTCGACGTAGATGTGGTACGGGAGGATGACGTGGGCGGCGAGGCTGAGGAAAAGCCGGCCCCTGACCGTGATCCCCCGGCTCTCGAGCATCTTCACTTCCTTGACGAAGGCGTTCGGGTCGACGACGACGCCGTTGCCGATCACGCTCTTGCAGCCCTTGGCGAGTATTCCCGACGGGGTCAGGTGCAGGGCGTACTTCTGCCCGCCGAACACCACCGTGTGCCCGGCGTTGTTGCCGCCCTGATAGCGCACGACCCAGTCCGCGTCCTTGCCGAGGAAATGGACGATCTTCCCCTTGCCTTCGTCGCCCCATTGGGCGCCCACGACCACTAATGCCGGCATGAGATTACCTCAACCCTTGAAAAATCGGCGCCACCACGAACCGTCGGCCCGGCCGTGCGCGGCGCCGCGCGCGGCCTTCAACAGCTTGTCCCCCGTCACGACCGCGTCGCCCGCCACGCCCACGGCGAAGCGGACCCGGGCCATGGTGCCGGCCGGGCTCGACTCGATCGCCTCGACCGGCACCTCGATGGGCACCGGCCCCGACGACGTCAGCCCGCCGAACAGGCGGGCCAGGTACTGCGCGATGTCCCGCCCGTCGACGATCCGGGCGAACACCATGTCTCCCGCGCGCAGCTCGGCGGCGGGCAAGCCCCCGGGATCCTCCTCCAGGGCGATCTTCAAGATGAGCAGGTCCTCCTCGGGCGGAACGCCCGATTCGGGCTTTCCGCGGCGAGCGGCCGGCGCCGGCACCTTGCGCAGGGACTGGAACTGGCCGAGGTCGAGGATATCCTTTTTGGCGCGCACGCTCAAACTTTGATCGCGGAAATGCCCGCGCAGCAGGGCCGACATCTCGGCGGTGACGTCCTCCGCGGTGGCGGCCCGCAGACGGTCGAAGACCGCCGGCTCGGCGGCGCGGAAATGGGCGGCCAGGGCCTGCTCGACCTCGAGGCTCTCGGCGGGCAGGCTCCCGTCCCAGAGGCGGCAGCCGTACAGGTGCTTCTCGAAGGCGAACCAGTCCTCGTCGAGCTCGACCGCGCAGACGGCCGGGTCGTAGGACATCACGGCGCGCGAGCGCAGGACCTTGCGGTTCTTGAGGTTCAGCACGACGAGGAAGAGCCCGTGCTGGTTCTGGGCGGGCCGCACGAACTTCCCTTTCACGGCGCAGATGTCGTTGAGCAGGCGCGGGATCTGCCGGACCGCCTCCTCGACCTCGTAGCCGCACATCTCCAGGGCGAGCTCCGCCTCGCCGCGGTCGCAGCCGGTCTCGTCCATCAGCAGCTCGATCTTGTCCTTCATTTTCTGTCTGGTGCCAGGCCTACCGATGTTTGCATAGGTGCCAGACCTACCTCAAACTCCGGGAGGCCTGACTTTAACGCAAACATCGGTAGGCCTGGCACTAACGCAATTAACGGTAGGCCTGGCACCAATTTGCTCATTTTGAGCTTCTCGGATGGGAGTCCTTGTAGACTTCCTTCATCCGGTCGAGGGAGACGTGGGTGTAGATCTGGGTGGTCTGCAGGCTGACGTGGCCGAGCATCTCCTGGACCATGCGGATGTCGCAGCCGTGGTTCATCAGGTGGGGGGCGAAGCTGTGGCGCAGGACGTGGGGCGTGAACATCTTCCTGAGGGCGCTGGCCTTGACCCAGCGCGCGAGGAGGAAGACCAGGCCCGCGTCGGACAGGCGCTTGCCCGAGGGGCCGACGAAGACCGGCTCGGCGTCGTCCTTTTTCCGGCCCTCCAGGTAGGCGCGCAGGCACTTCAGCGCGCCGTCCCCGACGGGGACGACGCGCTCCTTGGAGCCCTTGCCGAAGACGCGCACGGTCCCGGTCATGTAGTCGATGTCCCCGCAGTTGAGGGAGACGACCTCGGCGCGGCGCAGGCCGGAGGAGTAGATCAGCTCGATGACCGCCCGGTCGCGCAGCTGGTGGCGGGCGTTGGAGGAGGCCGGCATCGTCATCAGCTCCGCCATCTCGCTCTCGGTCAGGAACTTGGGCAGCGGCCGGCCCCGCTTGGGCAGGGGGACGCCGAAGATCGGGTTGCCCTTCAGCTGGCCCGTCGAGCGGAGGAACTTGACGAAGGAGCGCAGGGCGGCCATGCGCCGCAGGATGGTCGCCCGGGCGAGGCCCCCCTCCTTCTGGAGGTCGGCCAGAAAGGCGCGCACGTGCACGCGCTCGATGCCGGACGGCTCGAGCCCGGGGTATTTGACGACGAACGCCTCCAGGTCCTTGCCGTAGGCCCGCAAGGTGTGCGGGCTGTAGTTGCGCGTGGCGCGCAAATGCGTGAGAAAGCGCTCGGACTGGAGGCGCAGCGGCCCCTGAGGCGCTTCGGTCGCCATGGCCCCCCGGTCAGCTCGGCACCGTCGGGGCGGCGGCGGCGGCCGCGGCTTCGGCGGCCTTGCGGGCGGCGATCTGGGCCGCGCGCAGGGCCTCGCCCTCGACGCGGAG
This sequence comes from Elusimicrobiota bacterium, assembly GCA_016191335.1. Lineage (GTDB taxonomy): Bacteria > Elusimicrobiota > Elusimicrobia > UBA1565 > UBA9628 > GWA2-66-18. The sequence continues at coordinate 81,540 of JACPOW010000035.1, forward strand.
CTTCTCGCCCTCCTCCTTCGAGACGGGCTTGAGGTTGCGGCACTTGGGATAGCCCGGGCAGGTGAGGAAGAAGCCGCGTTTGCCGACGCGCAGCCACATGTGCTTCTGGCACTTGTTGCACGGGCGCGTCGTCTGAAGGGGGCGCGAGCCCTCGATCTTCTTGCCGTCGGCGTCGAGGGAGAAGGTGTTCTTGCACTCCGGATAGCCGGAGCAGGCCATGAACTTGCCCTTGCGGCCGGTGCGGATGACCATCGGCTTGCCGCACAGGTCGCAGTTCTCGCCGGTGAGCTCGAGGACGACCTTCTGGCCCTCGGGCGTGAGCTGGATCTTGCCCTTGCACTTGGGGAAGGTCGAGCAGGAGAGGTATTTGCCGAAGCGGCTCTCGCGGATGAGCATGGGCGCCTGACAGATCGGGCACAGCTCGTCCGACATCTTGGGCTCGATGCGCGAGGCCTCCATCTCGGTGGCGGCCGCGTCGAGCGCCTTGGAGAAAGGCGCGTAGAAGGTCTTGACCACGTCGGTCCAGGCCTGCTCGCCCTCGGCGATCTTGTCGAGCTGGGCCTCGACGTTGGCGGTGTAGGTCAGGCTGACCACGTCGGGGAAGTGGCCCTTGAGCTTCTCGGTCACGAGGATGCCGAGCTCGGTCGGGATGAGCTTGCGGTCCTTCATGTTGCGGCGCACGTAGCCGCGGTCGACGATGGTCTTGATCGTGGGCGCGTAGGTGGACGGGCGGCCGATGCCGTGCTTCTCCATCGCGCGGATGAGGCTGGCCTCGTTGTAGTGCGGGGGCGGGCTGGTGCGGTGCTCCTCGGGCTTGAGCTCGACGAGCTTCAGCGTGTCGCCCTCCTTCAGCGGGGGCAGGCGGCTGCCCTCTTCCTCGGCCTCCTCCTCGGCTTCCTCGTCGCCCTTGGGGGCGTCGCGGTAGACGCGCAGGAAGCCCTCGCTCTTGAGCGTGCGGCCCGTGCAGTGGAACAGCGAGTCGCCGTTCTCGATGTCGGCCGAGGCGGTGTCGTAGGTCGCCTCGATCATCTGGGAGGCGACGAAGCGCTTCCAGATCAGCTCGTAGAGACGGATCTGGTCGGGGTTCAGGAATTTGCGGACCTCGTCGGGGGTGCGCAGGACGCTCGTCGGGCGGATGGCCTCGTGGGCTTCCTGGGCGCCGCGCGACTTGGTCTGGTAGGTCGGGAACTCCGCCGGGGCGTAGGGCTCCCCGTAGGTCGCCTTGACGAACGCGGCGCACTCCTCGGCCGCGGTCTTGGCGATCGAGAACGAGTCGGTGCGCATGTAGGTGATCAGACCGGCCGGGTCGGTGCCGCCGAGGTCCACGCCTTCGTAGAGGGACTGCGCGATGCGCATCGTGCGCTCGGCCGCGAAGCCCATCTTCTGCGAGGCGGCCTGCTGCAAGGTCGACGTCGAGAACGGGGGCGGCGGACGGCGGCGCACCTCCTTCTTCTCGACCTTGACCACCTTGAACGTCCCGCCCTGGACGGTCTTGGAGACGATGTCCATGTCCTCGGCGGTGCGCAAGGTCGTCGCCTTGACGCGGTACTGCTCGCTGAACAGGTCGTAGGTGCGGGTCGTCTCGACCTTCTCCTTCTTCCAGATCGAGAGCTTGGCGTCGAACACGGGCGGGGCGCCGTCCTTCTCGAGGGCGGCGGTCAAGGTCCAGTAGCCCTCGGAGGCGAAGTCCTTGATCTCGTGCTCGCGCTCGGCGAGCAGGCGCACGGCGACGGACTGGACGCGGCCGGCGGACAGGCCGCTCTGGATCTTGGCCCACAGCAGGGGCGAGAGCTTGTAGCCGACGAGGCGGTCGATGACGCGCCGGGCCTGCTGGGCGTGGACGAGGTTCTCGTCGATGGCCCGCGGCTCGGCGATGGCGGCCTTGATGGCGGTCGGCGTGATCTCGTGGAAGGTGATGCGCTTGACCTGGTCGGGCTTGAGCTTGAGCATGTCGACGAGGTGCCAGGCGATGGACTCTCCCTCGCGGTCATGGTCGGTCGCGAGGTAGACGAAGGCGGCCTTCGAGACGAGGGACTTGAACTCCGCCAGGATCTTCTTGGCCCGGGGAAGGACGACGTACTGGGGCGAAAAGTCGTCGTCGACGTTGACGCCGATCTTGCGGACGGGGAGGTCGCGCACGTGGCCGAACGAGGACTTGACCACGAATTCATTCTTAAGGAAGCGGGAGATCGTCCTTTCCTTGGCCGGCGACTCGACGACCAGGAGGCTGGGGCCGGTGCGGACCCCTTTGGACGGTTTGGCGGCCTTGGGGGCCTTCTCTACGGCTGGAGCCTTCGCCTTGGGAGCGGCTTTGACGGCCTTGGGGGCTTTGGCGGGCTTCTTTTCAGCGGGCTTCTTTTTGGGCATAGCGGTTTCCAGGGACCGAGAATACTCTTTCCTTTAACTCCAGCCCGAACATTATAGAGGAAATGCGTGTGGTGTCAAGCCCCGACAGCTGGACCAGTTCATCTAAGGAGAGGGCGTCGGAGCCGAGCAAGGCCATCACGGAGGCCTCTTCCCCCGTCGGGGGCGACATCGGCGCGGGGACCGGATCGGGGGCCGTCCTGGCGGCCAATAAATGACCGTCAGGCAGGCGGCCGAGGATGTCCGCGACCCCGGAGGCCATCGGCGCGCCCTCGCCCAGCAGCTTATGCGGCGCCTCCGACATGACGGAGTCGGCGGGGCCCGGGACGGCCAGCACCTCCCGGCCTTGCTCCAGGGCGTGGCGGGCGGTGATCATGGCCCCGGACTTATAGCGGCCCTCCACGACCACCGTGGACCAGGACAGGCCCGACACGATGCGGTTGCGGCGCGGGAACAGCTCCGGCAAGGGCTTCGTGTCGATCGGGCGCTCGGAGACCACGGCTCCCCCCGACGCGACGATGCGGCGGGCCAACGAGGCGTTCTCCGCGGGGTAGGGATGCCCCAGGCCGGTCCCGAGGACGGCCCAGGTGGGGCCCTTGGCGTCCAGAGCCGCCAGGTGGGCCTCGGCGTCGATGCCGCGGGCCAGGCCGCTGACGACGACCAGGCCGGCCCGGGAGGCGTCCCCGGCCAGCCGGCGGGCCATGCGGCGGCCGTAGGGGGTCGGGTAGCGGGTGCCGACGACGGCGACGGCGGTGACGGAGGAGAGGGCGCCCTGGACGTAGAGGACCAGCGGCGGGTCGTGGATCGAGGCGAGGAGGTCGGGGTATTCAGGATCGCCCCTCAGGACTAGACGGGCCCCCAACGAACGGCAACGGAGCTCTTCGGTCACGACGTCGAAGGCCAGGGCGGCGCGGCGCCAGCGAACGACGTCTTCGAGGTCCGCCGCGCTGACGCGGGCCCAATCGGCGTCAACGGCGGTGGGGAGACCTTGCGGGCCCAATTCATTGAGAATATCCCAGGCGCGGCGCGGAGGGGTGAGCGCGTTCAAACGCACGGCCCAACGCTGACGCTCGGTCCAGGGGACGGACATAGGTTAAAGCAGCTCCTCGTCGAGGGGTTTGGAGGTATAGAACGGCGACGAGGTCGAGGATCGCGGGGAAGGAACGGATTTTGACGGCAACGGATTGGGTTTTCGCGAGAGACCGGAATGCATCATGGCGTCGACGCGACGAAAAAGCTCGGGGTTGCTCGTCAACGATTTCCATTCGGAGGGGATGCGCCCCGCGGCGACGAACAATTCGACGGCGTCGGTCTCCAGCGCCGCCGCCATCCGGCGCAGCACGTCCTCCTCGGCCGGGGGATTCCTTTTCCCGGCCAAGACCTTCGACAGGAACGAGGGATCGAGCTTCGCCTGGCGGCACAGCTCCCGAAGGCCCAATCCGCGGCGGGCCATCGCGTCCGTGACGAGGCGGGAGAACGCAGGCGCTTCGCTCATTTGAATTTGATGTACTCCAGCCGCCTCTCGGCGACGCTCTTGTCCTTGTGATCGGGGAACTCCTCGATGAAGCGCGCCAGGGACTGGCGGGCGGTCTCGAAGTCGCGGTTCTCCTCGGCCGCCGAGGCCAGGCGCAGAAGGCCTTTGGCGGTGTAGGGCCCGGTCGCGTAGTCGGTGAGGAGCTGGGTGAAGGCCTCCTGGGCCTTCGGATACTCGGCCCGCTGGTAGTAGACCATGCCGACGTAATAATCCGCGGCCGGGGCCCACGAGGCCTGGGGGTTCTTCTTGGCGTACACCAAGGTGTCCGCGAAGTTGTAATGACGGCTCGCGTACCAGTACGTCCCGTAGAGCACGACGAAGACGGCGATCCACTTCTTCACGCTGCGACCTCCAGGTTGGACCGAAGGCGGTCCAGGCCGCGCAGCGAGGCGGCCTCCAGGACGGCGGAGGCTCCCACTGCGTCGTCATGCGACAGATCGGCGATCGTCCGGGCCACGCGCAGGACTCGGTCGAGGGCGCGGGCGGACAGGGCGGCCTTGCGCTCGGCGGCGGCCAAAGTGTCGGGGGCCTCCGGCAGCACGCGGGCGGAGCGGCGGAACGAGGCCGCGTCGACGAAGGCGTTGAGCGGAGCGGGGGCGGCGGCCCAGCGCTTCCTCTGTCGCGCGCGCGCGGCGGTGACGCGCGCGCGCACGACGGCGGAGGTCTCCCCGGTCGCGCTCTCCGCGGCCCAATCGCCGAAGGCGACGGACGGCGTCTCGACCTGCAGGTCGATGCGGTCGATCAGCGGCCCCGACAGGCGGGACAGGTAGCGGCCCACCTCGTTCGGGGCGCACACGCAGGACTTGCGCGGATGGCCGCGCCAGCCGCACGGGCATGCCCGCGTTGCCATTTGGCAAGCTCCGTCTGACGGCGAAAAAGCCATTAGATTCATCATATCCTGAGGCCCTGCATACCCTGGGAGATCACATCCGGAAGCGCCGGTTGGATCTGGGGCTTACCCAAACCTCACTATCTATACGATTGAGGGTGGACAATTGTTCCCTCCTCAATTGGGAATTGAACCGGACTTCTCCTGCTATCCGCTACATTCCTCGCATTTATGACTTCCTGGGATATTGCCCCCTTCCAGACGGAGGAACGAGGACATTATCCCAAATTATCAGGACCTGGCGGGAAGGACTGGGGATGAGTCAGGAGGAGCTGGCCAAGGCCATAGGTGTGGACGAATCGTCCATAGCCAAGTGGGAGGCGGGCCGAGCCAAGCCTATGCGGAGGTCGAGGGAAAAACTGAAAGCGTTCTTTGGAAGTCGGATTTAGGGATTATACGGTCCCGGGCGGACTATCTTTCCCAATCTCCTCAAAGTGACTCGGATTCATCACGAATGTCGCCGTGTTATCCGTAATGGCAAGAACTGCTCCCGCATAGCCCAACATCGCGGAAAGCGGCGCCGTGCATTTGACGCGCTTGAGGCCCGTTCCGGTGATTTCGAGAATCTTGGCGCGACGACCGTTGAGATCGCCGACGACGGCATCCAGATACTTCTCCGGCACCATCACCTCGCATTTCATGATGGGTGCGAGAACGACCGGGTCCGCTTTTCCGCAGCCCGAGCGCAACGCCATTCCTCCGGCGATTTTGAACGACATCTCGTCCGATTCACCGTCGCGGCTCTCGCCTCCGACCAAGATCGCCCTGACGCCGACAATTGGATAGCCAGCGAGCAGGCCGTTTTGGAGCGCGTCGTGCGCTCCTTTTTCGACTGCGGCGGCGTGTCGAGCGGATATCTCCCCCTGCTTCACGGCGCTTACGAACTCAAAGCCCTCGCGCTTCGCTAAAGGTTCGAACTCAAGCACGCAATGCGCGAATTGACGGCGCCCCTCGTGCTCGCGAATGTATTTCGCTTCCTCCCGCAATCGGGTTCGGATCGTTTCACGACAGAACACCTCATACGGGCCGAACTCCGACAGGACTCCGAAATCCCGCCGCAACCGACGGCGGATGGCATCCAGATGGAGCTCGCCTATTCCGAGAACGAGCAGCTTGCCTGAATCAGGATCGACCTTCGTTCGCAGCGTCTTGTCTTCGCGCATTAGCTGCGACAAGGCGTTCGCCACTCTGAGTCCATCGTCCTTGCCTTTTGAAATAACGGCAAAGAAGAGGACTGGTTCGATCATTATTATTTAGCCGGGTTATAAACGAAAATAGTCTCGCTTGTTCCGATGGGTGAAAGCTTATCTTTCACGATAAGCACCCCGCGTCCGGATTTTGCGTGCCCGGGGTCAGGCGGAACTCTTGCACGTGACACACAACCGATACCGGACAGAAAAAGCGGCAGGAATAAATTTCGACGCATCAGTTGCCGGGCGGCCATGACGCTACAGCAGACACAGGTCGGCAACGACCTCCGCCGGAATCCAGACACGGTCGCCCTTCATTCCGACAAAAAAAAGATCGTCTCGTAGGACGATTTCCCGCCTATCGCAGTCGGCAACGATGAATGTACTGCTGGATAGTTTATCGACGCGGTGCGGCTCGCCTTGCGCTTCTTTGAGGCCAACCAGGCAGACCGCGAAATGTTTCCCGCAGGGACACCACACAACTCGATCTCCCGCAGTCTGACTTAGAACAGCGGGCAACGAAATTATTTTTTCAGGCGCAGCGTCACCTGGACCCTTGAGCCAGACTTCATAATCGTGCACCGTGAAGGCAAGCCATTGTCCGTCCGGAGAAAACGAAGGGGAGCCGCCGAAGCCAGTCAGAGCCATCTCCCGGCCGTCGGGAAGCGCTTCCCTGATCCCCGCATCGCTGGCCATCCAGGAAAGACGCGTTCGTTTCGGAGAAAGCTCCACATGCATGAGAGGAGTCACGCCAAGAACGGAAACGCTCCCGTCGACAAGGTCAACCTCGACGATCTCCCGTTCGCGTCCTCCCTTCTCTTTCTGTAAAAAAACGATGGCCTTGCCTCGATTCCAGTCGATAGCCATCGAGACCGGCCAAGCCTGGAAATCGGCCACTAATCGAACGGGGCTCGAATCCAGTTTAGCGGAGTGAAGACTGTATCGATAGTTAACCTCGTAAGGCTGTCTCTCTCCGGAGTCATATCGAGCGCGAAGCTCGCTTGAAGGTACATCCTGCTTGGCGACCAAATAGAGCAGCCGGGGCTCGTCTTCGTCGCTGAGCCACATGTGCTTGACGCAATAATACTCAGCGTCGATCGGAATGATCAATCGCTCCTGACGGCTCTTCAGGGAAAACCCCACGATTCCCTTTTCACCCGAAAATATGAGTTCGTTCGTGCGGCGATTAATAACCGGAGCGTCTCCTCCAGGCAAGCGGGCCTTGACTGGAAGCTCGGCACTACGCCCATGAGCGAAGTCCAGACAGAGCCAAAAAAACCGCTGACGCCCGTCGGCGATCTCGGTCGTCTTCGCGATAAGTATTTCGTCTGTGGCGAGGCGGGAGACTCGCTTCCAGCCTTTGCCTATCTCTACCGCATGGTGTTTGCCCATTGAGAACCCTTCATGGCGCACAGAAGCGGGTTCCGCAGACCCCTCTTTCGCAGGTGTTCGCATAGTACCGCCCCTCAGCAGGCGTGCCGCAGCAATCATAGCCGCAGATGTTCTCAAACGGCGGACCGCCCGGTGTGCAAAAGTGGCTTTCGAGTTTGCACTGCAACGCTCCCTTGACGACCGTCACCGGCGCTGAAGCCTCAGCCGTGGCGCCCAATGTATCCTTCCCGTTTACGATGACAAGCCCTTCCGCTGGATCTTTCCCAGAGGTCAATGTCGCGTGCTTCTGGTCCTTCGGATCAATCAGAAGAGTTCCGATGTTGCCGGCAGTGTTTTTTGTGGTCCACAGATAGCTGACCGGGCACGGATTATCTGCGGGCGCCGCGAAGGTGGGCGTGGCAAAAAAATCAAGAATTCCTCCACCGACCTGGATGGGCGGCGGTGCCGCCGGAAAAATCTTCATGCCGACCAATTTGTCGCACTTGGCTTCCAGGGCCTTCTTCGCCTGCTCGATGAACGGCTTGATCCGGAGATTTTCCCAGTTCTGCAACCGCACCCGGAAACCGCTCACGCGAGGCTCCAATTTGTCGTAGTTCGCATTCCAAATCGCAGCGGCTTGGTCATATCTCTTGACGGCGGCGTTATGCCTGTCCGCGCAGGAGTTGAACCGGTCGGCCCATTGATTGCAGGCCGCAACTTCGCCGGGAGGCAGAGGGCCGCTTCGGCAGCGCTGATTGTATTCCGCAAGCAGCCTCCGGCCGATCGCCAAGCGCGCATCAATCCGGTCGGACCAAACATTGAGCCGCACCGCGTCGGTGTACAGCGCGCCATCCTCCACGTCGAGGCCGTTGCCGTCATTGGTCAGACCTGAACCGATGGATTCGATCTCATTCCAATCCTTGAGCAGCGCGCCGCGCGTATCAGCGGGAATAGACGGAGCTGTCTGCACCTGATTCTTGAGCCCCAGCCCCTCGCGATAGATCGCGCCGGCTTGCGGCATCGGCCCGAAGGGACCGCCGAAAATAGCTCCAGGCGCGACCACCAGATCGCGGAGAAATTCCGGAAGGAGATCGCGCACGGTCGAGTTTTCAGAACACGCCTTGATCTTTTCCTCTCCAGGACAGGGTGAGAGTATCCCCGACGGCTGGCCATCATTTTCCGGAGCATACGCATCGCAGGCCGCGGTCGGCGACTCGGAAGGCGGCCCCAGAACCAGTTTCAGCGAAGACGGGACGGGAATCTTCGAGAGCCTGGCGGAGGGAGCGATCTCCATCAGCGTCTTCAGCATCCGGACTTCAGAAACTCCGCTCTTCTCGCGCGCCTCCTTCAGCAGAGCGGACGCATTCGGTCCCTGGTCAAAGTCCACCTTCGGCTTATCGTCAGCGGCAAAGGTGAGTTGGGCGGACAGAAGGAGCGGCAGGGCGGCGAGGGCGAGGTTCAGGCGCATGGGGATTCCCTGGGCCAAAAGGCCCAAAATGACAATGGGCCAATCATACTACATGGGAGTCAAATGTGGGCCGGGGAAATGTGATAGTGGCAATGTCGCACCACAGAAGATCGAGAGGGAATTTGGAGGAATTCGTTAAGGTCATTCGGGAGGGGCAACTACTGTCCCGGACTTCTCGTGCAGCGCTCGATCCACTAGATTTATCGCAAGACCTAAAAGCATCGTCCAAACCGGAACTGCAAGAATCATGAGCGCGATGGAAACGATTTTCAGGCAATCAATCCACACGGGCAGTGAGCCATAGCCCGTAGTCGTCACGGTTTGAATAGCAAACCAGGTCGCATCAAGAAGCTTTGGAACATAAACGGGGCCGTTGATACACCCGACCCCATCAGGAGAACAAATGATGGGTCTTCTCCGCCCTGAGTGGGTAAAATCAGCTTGAAAAGCGTGCAGTCGCCGACGGGAAAAGGGCCCTTGCAACCAGCGCCAAATCTGGCACGCTTTGCGGATGAAGAAACTGCGGCGTCTTTGGGACGCCTATCGCTT
>JACPOW010000010.1:0-6836 GCA_016191335.1 Elusimicrobiota bacterium
AACGCGGCCGTCGACACTGCGAAGCTCGCCGCCGACTCGGTCACTGGCGCCAAGATCCTCAACGCCACGATTGACACCGCCAAGCTCAACGCCACCATCCAGGCCCAGTTGGCCCTTGCCGGCACCGTGGCCGCGGGTTACATCGACTCGAGCCAGCTCGCTATCGGGTCCGTCGACACCAACCGCCTGGCCGTCGACGCGGTCGTCAACTCGAAGATCCTGACCGGAGCCGTGGACACTCGCGCGCTCGCCTCTGACGCGGTCACCACCGTTAAGATTCTCAACGCCGCGGTCGATACCTTTAAGTTGGCCGCCGACTCGGTCACTGGGGCGAAGATCCTCAACGCGACCATAGACACCGCCAAGCTCAACGCCACCATCCAGACCCAGCTCTCCCTGGCCGGCACCGTCCCCGCTGGCTACATCGACTCGAGCAAGCTCGCCATCGGCTCCGTCGACACCAACCGCCTGGCGGTGGACGCGGTCGTCAACTCGAGTATCCTGACCGGAGCCGTGGACACCCGGGCGCTCGCCGCCGACGCGGTCACCACCGTCAAGATCCTCACTGCGGCCGTCAACACCGCTAAGCTCGCCACCGACGCGGTGACCACCGCCAAGATCCTTAATGCCGCGGTCGACACCTTTAAGCTGGCCACCGACTCGGTCACCGGGGCGAAGATCCTCAACGCCACCATAGACACCTCCAAGCTCGCGGCCGATGCCGTGACCGCGGTCAAGATCATCGGCGGCGCCGTCGAGACCGCCAAGCTGGCTTCAGACTCGGTCACGACTTCGAAGATCCTCACCGGCGCGGTCAACACCGACAAGCTGGCCGCCGACTCGGTGACCTCCGCGAAGATCCTCACCGGCGCGGTCAACACCGACAAGCTGGCCGCCGGCTCGGTGACCGGAACGAAGATCCTCGACCTCACGATCGACACGGCCAAGCTCAACACCACGATCCAGGCGCAGCTTCAGAACATCGGCACGGTCCCGCCCGGCTCCGTCGATACGATCAAGCTCGGCACCGATGCCGTCGATACGACCAAGATCCGCACCGATGCCGTCACCACGGTCAAGATCATCAATTCCGCCGTGGACACGGCCAAGCTCGCCACCGACGCGGTCTCCACCGTCAAGATCCTCAACGCGGCCGTCGACACCGCCAAGCTGGCCACCGACGCCGTGACGGGTCCCAAGATCCTCAGCGGGGCGGTTGACACGAACAAGATCGCGAACGACGCCGTCACGAACGCCAAGATCCTCAACGGGGCGGTGGACACGAACAAGATCGCGAACGACGCCGTCGGCACGGCGGAGATCCTCAACGGGGCGGTCAACACGAACAAGCTCGCCACCGACTCGGTCACGGCCGCGAAGATCCTCAACGGGACGATCGACTCGAGCAAGATCGCCATCGGGGCGATCGACACCAACCGCATCGCCGTCGACGCGGTCGCGACGGCTGAGATCCTCAATGGAGCGGTCACGGGGGAGAAGCTGGCGGCGAACCTCCGCCGCACCGTGGTGCTGGCGTCCAACGTCACCAGCGCGGTCACGGCTTACGCCGACGTGACCGGCCTGTCCTTCCCGGTGACCTCGGGGACGACCTACCGCTTCAAGGCCACCCTGCTCTATAGCGTCGCCGCCGTAGGGAACGGCTCGCGCTGGTCGGTCAACGGCCCGGCGGTCACCAACCTGGCCTACCAGGTCAGGATCCCACTCTCGAGCACCGCCACCAGCTTCTTCAATTCGCTCAACGCCTACAACGGAGTGGTGACCAACACCGCGTCGCCCAACGCGACCTCGAACGTCGCGACCATCGAGGGGATCGTCACGCCCAGCGCCAGCGGCACGGTCATCGTCCGGTTCGGATCGGAAGCGGCGCTCGCCAACGGCGTCATCGTGAGGGCCGGAAGCACGCTGGAATGGTGGTAGGCTAGGGCCGCGGAGCGGCGCGAGTGAGGTCGTCGAGCATCAGACGCGCCTCCGCGTGGTCGGGATTCAGGCGCAGGGCCGTCTTGAGATGCCCGACCGCGTCCGGGATCTGCCCTTTCTGGTAGAGCACTACCGCCAGGTTGTAGTGCGCTTCCACGAAGTCGGGATTGAGGCGCAGCGCCGCATTCAAGAGCGACCGGGCCTCGTCCAGGCGGCCTTGGCGCGCGAGGGCGATGGCGAGATTGGCCTTCACCTCGGGATAGTCCGGTTCGAGGCGTTGAGACACCTCGTATTCAGCGACGGCCTCGCCGAGCCTGCCTTTCGCGGCGAGGGCGAGGCCGAGGTTGCTGTGCGCCTCGGCGAACCCCGGGCTCAGCTTCACGGCCTTCTCGAGGTAGGGGAGCGCCCGGTCGATGTGGCCGAAACGCATGAGCGTCACCCCGAGCGTATTGTAATTCTGGGCGAAGAGGGGTTCGTAGGCCGCCGCTTTCTCGTAGTGCTCTACCGCTTCCTCCAGCTTTCCCTCGGAGAGGAGGATTGTCCCGATCCCTGACTCCGCGACATAATTGCGTTGGGTCACGGCGAGGGCGCGGGTCCAGAGCTCCCGGTCGCCGCGCCAGTGCGAGGCTTGCGCGCGCGCCGCGATCGCCAGGGCGATGAGCGCGAAGAGCGCCGCTGCGCGCGAGGGAGCACGGCGCTCCTCGGACCGGGCGGCCCATTCCGCGCCTCCCCAGGCCGCCATGATGAACAGGCCGATGAGGGGGATGTAGGTGTAGCGGTCCGCCATCGACTGATCGCCCGTCTGAACGAGCCCGATCACCGGGACGAGCGTGCCCAGATACCAGAACCAGCCGACGGCGAGGTAGGGCCGGCGACGGACCTCGCGCAGCACCGCGGCGGAGACCGCCGCCAGCAGAAGAAGGCACGCAACCATCCGCCAGCCGGATTGGACGTGGGGATAGGGATAGAAGACCGCCAGCTTCGCCGGCCAGATGGTCTTGACCGCGTAAGCGACATAGGAGGAAGCGGCGTTCGCCACGCGAAGGCTCAAGGGGAGCACCTCGAGCTTGGCGACGTTCAGCGCCTGGGCGCGCACGGTGATCCAGCTCGAGGCGGCCGAGAGCAGGAGCAGCGGGACCTTCTCGGCAAGCAGGCGCCCCCACGGCTCGTGCCTCGGGTCCGGGGCGTCACCGGGGAGCGCCCAGCGGCGCAAGGGCCAGACATCGAGGAGGAGAAGCAGGCAGGGGAAGGTAACGAGCATCGGCTTGGACATCAGGCCCAGGGCGAAGAGCAACGCGGTCAGCAGGTAGCGGCCGAGCCCGGGCCGGCGCGCGTAGGCGCCGTAGGCCGACAACGCCAGCATCAGGAAGAGCCCGGAGAGGACGTCCTTGCGCTCGGCCACCCAGGCGACGGACTCCACGTGCATGGGATGGACGGCGAAGAGGACGGCGACGAACGCGCTCGGAAGCTCCGCGTCGGTCAGGCGGCGGAGCAGGCGGAACAGCAGGAGGGAGGCGGCGGCGTGCAGGGCGACGTTGGTCGCGTGGAAGCCGCCCGCGTTGCGTCCGTAGATCTCGACGTCGAGGAGGTAAGATAGCCAGGTCACCGGGTGCCAGTTGACGAAATAGAAGGTGGTGAACGCCCATTTGACGCCGGCCCAGGTGAGCCCGTTGGAGACGTGCGGGCTCATCTTGAGGTAGAACATGTCGTCGTACGAGACGAAGTCGAAGTACCAGACCTGGGCGTAGATGAAGAGGATGGCCGCGAAGAGACCGGCGTGGATCCAGAGGCCGCGTCCGGGGGAGGACGCTCGGGGGAACGGCGCCGGTTCGTCGCGCCGCGGCCGCCTGCTCGCTTTGCCCATGCGAAGGGATTCTACAACAACGCGGCCGGCGCTATGGCTTGAGGCTCCCGCTCGAGACCTCGGAATAGACCGCCCGGGAGATGTCGGCGATCACGGCGGACATCCGCGGGAAGTCCCGTCCGCGGGTCATGACGCAGAGGATGTAGGGCCGCGCGGGGTAGTAGACGATGCCGCAGTCGTGCAGCTGGCGCTTGTCGTCCCCGGGGGTCGAGCGCTCTCCGAACTTGTGGGCGACGCGCACCCCTTTCGGGATCCCGGCGACGAGGCCGCCCGCGTAATCGCTCGCGGCCAGAAGCTCCAGGGCTTTCTGCGAATGGGCGCGGGACAGGTAGGAGGCGTTGTAGAGCATGCGGAAGAAGGTCCCGTACTCCCGCACCGAGATGGGCTCGTCGGCCGTGCGGACGGAGGGGATCTCGATGCCGAGGTCGGTGTAGACCTCCTCGAGGGCGTCCGGCCCCGTCATCGCGCGCAGCAGGAACACGGCCCCGTTGTCCGAGTTGACGATCATCGAGCGCAGGAGGTCTTCGACGGTGTAATAGGATCCCGTCCTCAAGGTCGTCGTGGCGATGTCCGGCGCGGCGTCCGGCGGGGAGTCGTAGCGGACCTGACGCTGGAGGAAATCCGGCTCGTCCTCCGCGTGCTTGAACACGGCCAGCATCACCGGGACTTTGAGGAGGCTCGCCGGCGTGAACGGTTCTTTCTCGTTGATGCCGAAAAGCGGCCCGTTCATGAGGTCGCGGAAATAGACGGAGACGTGCGAGGCGTCGCCGGAGCTGCGGTGGACGGAGATGAGCTCCTCGACCTTGTACTTGAAAGGCCGGAGCTCGGAGAACTCCAAGGAGGGCTCCACTTCGAGCAGGGGGTTGATGAGGCTGTACTTCCCGGCGCGGCGCACCGAACCGGCGGGCCGGCATTCCGGCGCCGGGGGGCAGACCTGAGCCCCTGCGGCGGAGGCCAGGAGCACGGCGGCGAGGAGGAGCGTCAGCGGGCTCGGGCGCATCGTGGTCACCCCATAACGATACATTATCGCGCAATGTCCTAGAATACCCGCATGCGCACGTGCTTCCTCGCCGCCCTGCTGGCCCTGGCCTCCGCCTGCGTCGAGCCGCGGCGCTCCGCCGACGAGACGCCGCCGACGGTGCGGCGCGCCGGGGTCCGCGGCCTGATCAACCCCATCCTCGACGTTGAGCCCACCATCGAGTTCCGGGAGCTGCGCCCGTTCAAGCACAAGGTCGAGAAGTTCGTCGAAGACGTGAAGCGGTCCGGCCGCGCCACCCACGTGTCGGTCTATTTCCGCGACCTCAACAACGGCCCGCTCTTCGGCATCGACGAGAAGGAGAAGTTCTCGCCGGCCAGCCTGCTGAAGGTCCCTTTGCTGATGGCCGCGCTCCGCCGGGCCGGGCGCGACCCGTCTCTGCTGGAGCTCCGGCTGCGCTACCAGCCGGAGGACATCGTGGAAGCCACCGCGGGAGAGAAGACGCTCGACACGAGCCGGGACTACTCCCTCGACGAGCTTCTGCGCGCGATGATCGCGGACTCGGACAACAACGCCGCCGTCCTGGTGCGCCGCGCGGTCGGGCCCGCCGAGATGGACGCGGTCTATGAGGATCTCGGCATCGTGATCCCGAAGGTCCGCGGCCCGGGAGACAGCATGACGGTGCGCGAGTACGCAACCTTCTTCCGGATACTGTACAACGCCGCCTACCTCGACAAGGACCGCTCCCAGAAGGCGCTGGATTACCTGGCCGCCTCTGAGTTCAAGGCCGGCATCGTCGCCGGCGTGCCGCCGGACGTCACCGTCGCCCATAAATACGGCGAGCGCTCGTTTCCCGGCAGCCCGGTCCGGCAGTTGCACGACTGCGGCATCGTTTATTTCAGGCCCGAACCCTACGTGCTCTGCGTCATGACCCGCGGCGCCGACAACGGGGAGCTCACGAAGGTCATCCGGGACGCGTCCCGTCTCGTCTACACCGAAGTCTCCTCGCAGTTCAAGCCCGCGCCCTAGGGCGAGGGCTTCCCGTCGCTCAGCAGGCGGGACACGTCGCGGCGCGCGGCGAGGAGGGGCTCGAACTTGGGGTCGAGGGCGAGCGCCTTGTCGAACTCGAGGGCGGCCTCGGCCAGGCGGTCCTTGAAGCCGAGCTCGGCGTGCATGCGGGCGGAGTAGGCGGCGATGTAGTGCGACATCGACTGCCGGGGATGGCAGGCGAGGGCCGCGGCGGCGTCGGCGTCGGCCAGGGCGAGCAGCGCCAGACGCTCGGGGACGTCGTGGGTGGCGTTGATCCAGTCGCCGATGGCGTTGACCTCGCCCTGGAGGTAGGAGAACTCGCAGGGGGCCGCGCGCCGGGCGCGGGCGATGTCGGCCTTCGCGGCGGCGAAATCACCGGCGGCCTGGGCCTTGGCCCCGCGCTTGTACGCCGCGTCGGCGCGGACCAGGACGGAGGCGTGGTACAGGGAGAAGGCCGCCAGGCACGCGAGGACGGCCAGGACGCCCCGCGAGGGCGGACGGGCTTCCGAAGAGGCGGACGACGACGCCAGGAGCCCCGCGCAGACGGCGGCCAGGACGAGCACCTCGAGCGCCACGGGGTTGATCGCCAGGTTCACCCACAGGGCCAGCAGGCCCGCGAGCAGCGCCGCGGCGAGGCCCCGGTCCCCGGTTTGCAGGACGCGTCTGGCCGCCAGGCACACGGCGGCGAGGAGCCAGGCGTATGCGGCCGCGCCGAGCAGGCCGACTCCGGACCGGACATGCAGCAGATCGTTGTGGGCGTAAGCCTGGTAGCGGGTCGAGCCCAGAAGCGACACGAACAGGTCGCTGCGGAGGAGCTTGAAGGCGTCCTCGAAGCCGTCCGGGCCCCAGCCGAGCCACGGGCGCAGCCGGAAGGCGTCGAGGGCCGCCTTCCAGACCTCGATGCGCGCCCAGTCGGAGACCGAGGCGCCGGACCGGAACGACCACCCGACCGCGAAGGCGACGGCGAGCGCCGCCAGCCCCAGCGCCCCCGGCAGCGCCTTCCCGGCCTCGCGCCGGCTCAAGAGCCAA